>DASZPC010000408.1:0-2253 GCA_035550455.1 Chitinophagales bacterium
CCTGCCCAATATTACCGGCGCCTACCGCCACCTGGAAAACATCATTGGGCACACCGGCCTGTTTTAAAAGCTTTTCGATTTGCAAGCCGGTTTGGGCTGAAAACTCGGAAGGCTTATACATTACTGCATTACCTGCCAGCAGGGCCGGGACAAAAACATTAGTGCCTACCAGGAAAGGGTAATTCCAGGCAGAGATATTGCATATAACACCAAGCGGCTCGTAAGCAATTTTTTCCTGCAGGCCTTCCTGCACTGTCATTATTTCATCGCTTAAATATTTTTCAGCGTTTTCAGACAGCCATTTTATGCGTGTTCGTGCGCCGTTTACTTCATTACGCGATTGCTGAAGCGGCTTGCCTACCTCGCCGGTAAGTGTGGCGGCCAGTTCTTCTATGTTTTCGCTTAACAGTTCAGAAAATTTTTGAATGATAGCGACGCGTTCTTTAACTGGTACGGCATACCATGCAGGCTGGCCTTTTTTAAGCAATTCAAATTTTGTTTGAAGGGATTGGTTGTTGTCTTCTTTCAGTTCGGCAATTACTTCTTCGGTGGCAGGGTTTACTACTTTCATATTTAATGGGTAAAGGAATTAATGTCCGGCTTCAAGGCGGACCTGTTCAATAAATTTTTCGCGTACGTTTTTCGAGAAGGGGTTGGTGTTTTTATCTTTCATTCTTTCGGGGTGCCATTGCACGGCCAGCAGCCAGGGCTCGCCTTGTTTTTCTTTCCATTCTACTGCTTCAATAACACCATCGGGCGAGAGGGCGCTAACCATCAGTTCATCGCTTAAATTGCCAATGGCCTGGTGGTGTGCGCTGTTAATATGGCCGGTGGTATTGCCGGTAACCTGGCTTAGCAAGGTGCCTGCATTTACTGTTACATCGTGCTGGCCATCTATATCGCCATGGCGGCGGTGGTCGCTTTTACCGGCTTCTTCAAGGTCTTGCACCAAATTGCCACCAAGGGCAATGTTAACTAATTGGAGGCCACGGCAAATAGCCAGTACCGGATGGCCGAAATTCATAGCTGTTTCAAACACATGCATTTCAAATTCATCGCGGGCTTCGTTCCACTCGGCAGGTTTGTTGGGGTAATCGTTGCGTTCGTTATCGTAAAACCTGGGGCAGGTATCAACGCCACCGGTTAGCACTATACCGTCGCAGTCTTCAATTTCATCCCAGTTTTGCTTTTGCCAGGAAAGCTCTACTATTTCAATATCCGCATCATCGCCCTTTATCCATTTCGGATAATTTTCGTAGCGCGATTCAGATAAAGTAACCCCTATTTTTATTTTACTGCCCATTTATTATTCAAGCATTTCTAACGCAGATTACACAGAAATCTTCAAATTTTCATAGAAAATTAAAGGGCCTCGCCGTATAATTTCCTGAAATCGGCACGGGTTACAGGCTTGGGGTTATTTGGATGGGCAAAATCGGCAAAAGCCAAATCGGCCAGGGTTTCCAAATGTTCTTCCTTCACGTGTATTTCGCGCAGTTTATGCGGAATATGAATTTTGTTGTTTAACTCGAAAAGGTAATTCACCACGCCTTCGCCTGTTTCATCGCTTAGTTCCAATGTGCGGGCAATGCGGCGGAATTTATCTTCATAGCCTTCGATGTTAAACCGCATACCGTAAGGAATGTTTACGGCATTGGCCAGGCCATGGTGGGTATCGAGCAAACTTGAAAGCGGGTGTGCCAGTGAGTGTACCACGCCGAGGCCTTTTTGAAAGGCAATAGCGCCCATCATAGAAGCCAGCAGCATTTGTGCGCGCGATTCGAGGTCGGGGTGGTTAACGGCTTTTTCGAGTGAAAGCGAAACCAGGCGCATACCTTCCAAAGCTATACCATCGCATATAGGATGGTAGTTTTTGGCCAGGAAGGCTTCCATATTATGGGTAAGGGCATCCATACCGGTGGCTGCTGTAATAAAAGCAGGCAGCTCCATAGTGAGGAGTGGGTCGGCGAAAACAATTTTTGCGAGGAGCTTGGGCGAGAAAAGGATTTTCTTTTGGTGTGTTTCATCATCGGCAATAATAGCGCTGCGGCCCACCTCGCTGCCGGTGCCGCTGGTAGTAGGGATAGTAATAAAGTGTGGCACATCGTTGGTTACATATACATCGCCGCCAATTAAGTCATCATATTTAAACAGGTCTTCGCGGTGGTTAACGCGCAACACAATAGCCCGTGCTACATCAAGCGCCGCGCCTCCGCCTATACCTATAATACAATCGCTTTTGGTGTTATCCCA
>DASZPC010000409.1:0-11423 GCA_035550455.1 Chitinophagales bacterium
CCCTCGATGCCAAAGGCGCCAAAGGTTTTGAAGTATCAAACCGCCCGGGCACTACATCGCCCCGTGGTGCTACCTGTTGCTTCGATATCTGGAATGTGGTTATCCAGCACGATATAGTGCTGAAAGGTATTTATGTAAAACGTGGCGACCCTACCAATACACCTGTTGAAGGTGTTGATGCCTCGATGTACAAAGTAAATGGCAATAACTTCGAATTTGTGGCTAATGCTAAAACCACTAGCACTCCGTTTATATTCCCGGTTCAAAGGGCTACTGCTTATAAATTGAATGGCAATAAGGATGGTTTCTGGCCTTCTATTGATAATCTTACTGTAAGCGAAGATGAAGACCGCGATACTATTGACCAGATTTTCTATTTAGACCCGATTATCAAAATTCATATCAAAATACCTAATGTGTATTTTGCTTTCGATAAATCGAACGTAATTGATTTCTATAAGCAACAAATAGACTCGGTGGTACAAGTGCTGAATGACCACCCTGCTTATACAGTGGAAGTGCAAGGCCACACCGATAGCAAAGGTACTGATGAATACAACGAAAAGCTTTCAATGCGCCGTGCTAACGAAGTGAAGGACTTCCTGATTAAGAAAAAAGGTATTGCCGAAGCCCGCGTGGTGGCGAAGTGGTTTGGCGAAAGCAAACCAGCTGTGCCAAACGAATTGCCTAATGGCGAAGATGACCCTGAAGGCCGCGCCCGCAACCGCCGTGTGGAATTCAAGATTATACCTGATAAACCAGAAGATGCCCCTGAATTTGAAAACATAGGCGAAGTGGTGAAAGAAGTTAAAACCGGCCCCGGCTTTACTTACAAAGCCAAGCCAGAACCAAAAGCGCCTGCTAAAAAGCAATAAGCATTAACTGATAAAATACCGAGAGGTTGCCCCCAAAAGGCAGCCTCTTTTTTTTGCAATTAGGCTACCTGCTATTCAGGCATCTGCGGCATTTTTTGCATGTTTGTTTAGTAAATTGCAACGATGAATAAAATTTTGATTGCTAACCGGGGCGAAATAGCCTTGCGCGTAATGAAAAGTGCCCGCGAAATGGGCATTAAAACGGTGGCTGTTTTTTCTGAGGCCGACCGCCAAAGCCCGCATGTACGCTATGCCGACGAAGCTGTTTGTATAGGCCCGCCTGCCTCCAAAGAATCATACTTGCGTGGCGATAAAATTGTGGAGGTGGCAAGGCAACTGGGGGTGGAAGGCATACACCCCGGTTATGGTTTTTTGAGTGAGAATGCAGGCTTTGCAAAGTTGGTGGAAGAAAACGGTATTACCTTTATTGGCCCCACCCCTGAAGCCATTGAAATAATGGGCAGCAAGCTGGCTGCCAAAGATGCCGCCAAAAAATTTGATATACCTATGGTGCCTGGTAGCGAAGGCGCCATTACTGATGTAAATGAGGCAAAACTGCTTGGCGATAACATTGGTTATCCGATACTGATTAAGGCCTCGGCCGGTGGCGGTGGCAAAGGTATGCGGGTGGTAAATAATGCCGGTGAACTGGAGGAGCAGAGGCAGCGCGCCCAAAGCGAAGCCCAAAGCGCTTTTGGCGATGGCAGTGTGTTTATTGAAAAATATGTTGGCTCGCCAAAACATATTGAAGTACAGGTGTTGGGCGATAATTATGGAAATATAGTTTACCTCTTTGAACGGGAGTGCTCGGTGCAGCGCCGCCATCAAAAAGTGGTGGAAGAAGCCCCCAGTTCGTGCCTTACGCCCGAAATACGCAAAGCCATTGGCGAAGCAGCCGTAAAGGTGGCCCGCTCCTGCGCTTATATTGGCGCTGGTACGGTGGAATTTTTGGTAGATGAAAACCTGAATTTCTATTTCCTTGAAATGAACACCCGGTTACAGGTGGAGCACCCGGTTACCGAAATGATTACCGGTATTGATTTGGTAAAGGAACAGATAAAAATTGCCCAGGGCGAAAGGCTTGGTTTTACCCAGGATGATTTAGAAATGCGCGGCCATGCTATTGAACTGCGCGTGTATGCCGAAGACCCTGCCAATAACTTTTTACCAGATATTGGGAAACTGGTGCAATATAAAAAGCCTGAGGGCCCTGGCGTGCGGGTGGATGATGGTTATGAAGAAGGAATGGATATTCCTATTTACTACGACCCAATGCTGGCCAAACTGATAGGCTATGGCAAAGACCGCACTGAAGCTATTGAGCGCCTTATACGCGCTATTGACGATTACCATATTGTAGGGGTTAAAAACACCCTTGCTTTCGGCAAATTTGTGCTGCGCCATCCCGATTTTGTTTCTGGCAAATTCGATACCCACTTTGTAAACAAAAACTACAAGCCCGAATATTTGAAACAGGAAAGCGAAGACGAAATGGAAATTGCCGCCCTTGTATCAACTTTAGTGTACGAAAGCAAAACCGAGAATACCGGTGTAAAAATGGCACAGCCTGCCGGGCGCAGTAACTGGGTGCGTAACCGTAGTACGCGCCGTTAATAACTACAACTTATATATATGGGTGGTGTTGTAACCGGGTTGCTTAAATGCCCTGCTTGGTCGCGGACATAAATGGTATAGCGTACCGAATCCACATTGTTATAACAGGTAGAACTGCAATCAAAGCATGTGTAGGAGGTTGTTGTAAGCAATATTTCCATTTCGCCGGAAATGTCTTTATATTTTCCTGAAGGTGTAAGATTGGGTGATGCAAATTGTTGAGCGCAAGAACTTCTGCTGTCTATAGCAAAAATGTTAAAACTTTGTGCATGTAGGAAGGAAGAATCGTTGTGCTGTAAACCACAAAAATCATAGTTGCTATCGCTTGTATTGGTTACAGCAATATCCCCGTCTCCATCGGTAAACGAAATAGTAATGGTATCAGCTTGCCCCGGGCCAATATGATCAGATGAAACCGATTTATAGGTTATAACCGGGTAAAACGGGTAAGTGGGCGCCTTCACACAGGCGCTGAGGGCTGCAAGGGCAATAACAGATGCAAAAATTACTTTACGCATGGCATCAAAGAAACTGAAATTAGGCTGATTTATTGCATTTTTGCCGCCAAATTAACAGGCACTGTGGACTTAGTAAATGAAATTTGGAGCGTAAATGAATCCGGGTTTGAAAGCCTTGCCCTAAAGGTGTTTAAATATCAGTTTGAACGGGTAGAAGTGTACTGCAATTTCTGCCTTGCCCTAAAGCGGAACCCCGAAAATGTAAATACAATTGACGGAATACCTTTTTTGCCCATCAGTTTTTTTAAAACGCAACAGGTAATTGCACAGGGGCAAACTGTCCAAAAGGTTTTTGAAAGCAGCAGCACTACCGGTAGTATTCCATCAAAGCATTATGTGGCCGATGTTTCTGTTTACGAAAAAAGCTTTTTGAAAGGTTTTGAACTATTTTATGGGAAACCCGAGGATTACACCATACTGGCGCTTTTACCCAGCTATCTTGAAAGAGGTAATTCGTCGCTGGTATATATGGCAGAAGCGTTGATTAAACTTTCAGGTAAAACAGAGAGCGGCTTTTTTCTGCACGAATTTGAAAAGTTGAAAGATATACTGGAGGGGCTGGCCAGGCAGAACACCAAAACTATACTGCTTGGCGTTACGTTTGGGTTGTTAGATTTTGCTGAACAGTTTAAAATTGATTTTCCGGAACTGATTATAATGGAAACCGGCGGCATGAAGGGCAGGAGGGAAGAACTAACCCGCAGGGAAGTGCATGAAATACTTTGCCCTGCTTTTGGTGTAGAAAAAATCCATTCGGAATATGGCATGACGGAGTTATTGAGCCAGGGCTATAGCCAAGGCGACGGCCTGTTTAACACCGTGCCCTGGATGAAAGTTTTAACCCGCGATTTGTACGACCCTTTAATTTTACTGGGTACCGGGCAAAGCGGTGCTATAAATATTATTGACCTTGCCAATATCAATTCCTGTTCGTTTATTGCAACCGATGATATGGGCCGGGTTAATGCCGATGGTTCGTTTACAGTAATGGGCCGTATAGACAATGCCGAACTGCGCGGTTGTAACCTAATGGTAATGGAATAATAATGGAGTTGATTAAAAATACATGGTTCGGACAGCTTTATGCCAATAGCAAATGGCTATTTGCACTGGTTTGCATTTATGGCCTTGGTATTTTGTATTACGCTGCCCACCAGCGCGAGGAGTTCCCTTTTCTGCTATATGGCATGTATTCGCTCAAAGTTGGGCCTTCCCCCACCTACACCGCCTATTCTATTGAACTGGGTGAACAGGAAATTAAATACATAAAGTTGCGCGATGCCCAGCGCGAAATGATTGGCTCGAACCTGGAACACGCCATGCCCATGATTGAGGATGGAACCATGAGCGCTGATGAACAGGCCGCTTTTAAAAAATGGCTGATGAATTATTGTAACGATATGCGCATTAGCGGCGATAATAAAATGAACGTGTACAAACTTACCTGTTACTACGATGAAACCGGTAAAGTACATGTATTGAAAAAAGAATTGGTACTAACTTATGCCACCGAATAGAACTTTTGATTTGGAACGCAAAACAAAGGCCTACTTTGTTTTTGGGGCGGCTATGTACCTGTTTTTCTACCGGCTGATAAGCAGTTCAATGCTCGCGCAAATGGACCACCCTTTGTTTTTGTACGGGCAAACGGAAACTGTTTACAGGTTGTTTTTAATGAGCGGGATACCGCAGTTTATAACATCCAACGCTGTTTTTTCTGCCCTGTGCGATATATCGCTGCTGGTATTTACCATAGGCTTTTTGCTTAGCGACCGGCGCATATTTGCCGTTCTTTTTTCAATAATGGTGTTAAACTATTTTCTAACATATAACCTGGTAACCGGCCATCATTATCATGGCATGGCGGGTTTATTGATTATTAGTATTCCGTTTTGGTTTAAAGATAAAGAGCGTTTTAACCTGCTTTGGCAAGGGGCCAGGTACTATCTTTTTTATGTGTTTGTATCAGCCGCCCTGTGGAAAATATTCAGGGGCTCAGTGTTTTATACCGACCAGTTAAGCAATATCTTAAAGGCCCAGCATGTAACCCTGCTTTTGCAAAATGGCGATATATTCAGGGCGCACCTGGCACAATACTTAATAGCCCACCCCGGCGTTTCGCATATTGTTTTAATGGTAAATGTGCTGTTGCAGCTAAGCTTTGCTATAGGGTTCTTTACCCGCAAATACGATATACCCCTGCTTATTTTAGCTATAGTATTTACCTGGGCCAATTTTTTTGTAATGAGCATCATCTCTGCCGAGTTGCTCATTCTCACCCTTGCCCTGCTGGATTGGGATAAGGTAATTGACTATCTGATACGAAAGGAAGTAATTACAGACTAGCTGTTTTTGCGCGTAACAGGTGGTCGGCTATTACCAAAGCGGCCATAGCCTCTACAATGGGTACAGCGCGCGGCAACACGCATGGGTCGTGGCGGCCCTTGCCTTTTATTTCGGTTTCATGGCCATCTTTATCTACCGTTAACTGCGTTTGCATTAAAGTGGCTACTGGTTTAAACGCTACATTAAAGTATATATCCATTCCGTTGCTGATACCCCCTTGTATGCCACCAGAGTGGTTAGTAGTGGTATGTATTTGCCCTATTTCGTTGCTGCTAAAAATATCGTTGTTTTCGCTGCCGTATTTAGTAGCGCCGCTAAAACCACTGCCGTATTCAAACCCATGCACGGCGTTTATTGATAACATTGCTTTACCTAAATCTGCGTGTAGCTTATCGAACACCGGTTCGCCCAGGCCAACCGGCACGCCTTTAACAACACAGGTAATTATGCCACCTAATGTATCGCCTTTGGCGCGTGTATCTTCAATTAATTGCTGCATTTGCGCTGCTGTGGCTTCATCAGGGCAACGTACCACGTTGGCTTCAATTTTTGCTAAATCTAATTGGTTGTAATCCTTTTCAAGTACAATATTACCTATAGTTGAAACAAACGCCGCCACACTTATTGCTGATTGTTGAATCAACTGTTTGGCAATGGCCCCTGCTAAAACGCGGGCGGCTGTTTCCCGGGCACTTGCCCTTCCACCTCCCCGGTAATCTCGAAGCCCGTATTTCTGCTGGTATGTAAAATCAGCGTGCGATGGCCTGAAAACATCTTTCAGATGGGCATAATCTTCCGGTTTCTGGTCTTCGTTTTTAATAATTGCCGCTATGGGGCTGCCTAAAGTAGTTTCTTCAAATACACCTGATAGTATTTGAAATATATCGCTCTCTTTCCGCTGTGTGGTAATAGTCGATTGTCCCGGTTTGCGTCGGTCTAGTTCCTGCTGTATAAAAGCAAAATCCAGTTTTAATCCTGCCGGGCAGCCGTCAATCACCACGCCAATTGCCGGGCCGTGGCTTTCGCCAAAAGTGGTAATACGGAATATTTCGCCAAAGCTATTGCCCGCCATATTTGAATAAGATGTTTGAATTGCGAAATTCACATTTTAATTGGTAATAATGGCATCCATTCTTTTCAGGAATATAAAACAATTAGTTGGTACGTGGCCAAATGGAGCAGTGCTGGCCAAAGGCCCTGCCATGAAACAATTACCCTATGCAGAAGATGCTTTTTTGTTAGCTGAAAACGGGATAATAAAATCATTCGGGCCTGATGCCAACGCACCAGAACGGGCAGATTTGATAATAGATGCCACCAGCAGGTTTGTTATACCCTGTTGGTGCGATTCGCACACCCATATTGTTTATGCCGCCCCCCGCGAAGCTGAATTTGTAGATAAAATTAAAGGGCTTACTTATGAGGAGATTGCCCGGCGTGGCGGTGGTATTTTGAATTCGGCAAAAAGGATGGCTACCGCCAGTGAAGAAGAGTTGTTTGATGCGGCGTGGCAGCGGTTGGAAGAAATGCAAGGCTACGGAACAGGTGCGGTTGAAATTAAAAGCGGCTACGGGCTTAGCTATGAAGGGGAATTAAAAATGCTGCGCGTAATGAAGCGGTTGAAGGAAAAATCGAAGCTTACAATAAAAGCGAATTTTCTGGGGGCACATGCTTATCCGCAGGAGTTTAAAGAGAACCACCGGGGTTATCTTGATTTGCTTATTAATAAGTTGCTGCCGGTAATTGCTGCCGAAGGCCTGGCTGATTTTGTAGATGTTTTTTGCGATAAGGGCTTTTTTTCGGCAGATGAAACTAATGAAATACTGGAGGCAGCAGCAAAATATAACCTGCGCCCTAAAATCCATGCTAACGAGCTGGGTTTTACTGGTGGTATTGAAACCGGCGTAAAAAACAATGCCCTTTCAGTTGACCACCTTGAGTTTACCGGCGATGAGCAAATACAGCACCTGCTTAATTCAGGAACGATGCCAACACTTCTGCCTTCAACGGCTTTTTTCCTGGGCCTTGAATATGCCCCGGCCCGCAAAATGATTGATGCCGGGCTGCCCGTGGCATTGGCTTCTGATTTTAACCCCGGTTCATCGCCCTCAGGCAACCTGCCGCTGGTGCTTTCTATTTCATGCACCAAAATGAAAATGCTTCCCGAAGAAGCAGTTACAGCAGCCACGCTTAATTCAGCCTATGCTATGGGGGTTGAAGGTACCCTCGGTTCCATAACAGTTGGCAAAAAGGCAAACCTTATCCTTACAAAGCCTATGCCTTCGCTGGCGTACCTACCTTATTCGTTTGGCAGTAATTTGGTCGAAAAGACATTTATCCAGTAAGCCCACTTTAAAATTTTGTTTCGTTTTACAATGCCTTTGTTGTTAAGTCCATCTTAAAGGGTGTAACACCTTTCCCAATTATAGTAAACCACAACTACGCTGGTAATGACAAGCGCCCATGCCTGCCTTATATTGATGTTACAAAACGAACAGGACCATGAAAAAGCTATTGATTGTTATTACAGCCCTTCTTCCTTTAGCCGGTTTCAGCCAGATTTATAATAAAGGCGGCGTAATGTATATCCAGAAAGGGGCCATATTAAATGTGCAGGGCGACTTTGTGAATGACAACGGCACTACGGGCGGTTCGGTAAAAAACGACGGCATTATTGAACTTACCGGCGATTTCAACAACGTAGGAAGCGCCAGTTTTACAGTTAATACAGATAATACTTCAAAAGACCGTGCTGTAAAATTTGTAGGTAGTGGCACCCAGGCCATTAAAGGCAATATGAACACCAGTGGCACAGCCAGTTTTTATAATTTGATTGTTGATAAAACTAACAGCACGGATGCAGTTGAAATGCAGGCCAGCGTAACCGTTGATGGCAGCCTGGTGTTTGGTAACACTACTACTACCAATACTTATAACCCATCGGTTATTGGTACCAATAATAACCAAAAGGGCCTGCTTAAAACCTACGATGCCAGCGGCGAATACCTGCTTAGTATTGCCAATGGTAATACCGATGCCATTGCAGGGTATGCCGATATGGCGATGAATGAAGCACCCACTACAGCTTATGTAGTTACCAGTGGCGATCGCGGTACTGCCAACGGTGGCCTTCAACGCATGGTTGCTTCGGCTACTGCTTACGATTACCCTGTTGGCACAGCTGAGCATGGCTTTAATGCTATACGTATGAATTTTACCGGCATACCGGTAGGCGGCGGTATGGTAAAAGGCAAATTTGAAGATGGTACCGATAACGCAAACGGTTCGGTTGGGAATATTACTTCGCAGTGTATAGGTTGTACCACGCAATACAGCGAGGCTTCAAACAGCGGCTATAACCGTTATTTTGTCAGCAACCCCTGCAACAACGGCGCCCCACAGTGGCTTAGCCTGGAAAGCGGCGCAGTAACCAACCACGGATACTGGAGCTTTGCCTCGGCTGATAATAACCAGAATTACAATTATTGGGTAGAAGCTTTCCCTAATAATTATACTATGTCGGGCAACAATAACGATATCTGGAGAACGCTTCAGTACATCGGCGCTTACGAAAACAATCCTTCAGGTGCTGATGTAAGCTGGAATGCAAACATAGATAATGTTGAAGCCACCACCGATTTATTGCAGTACAGCCGCAATACAGGTTCATGTTATGCTGGCATGGGTGTACCGGGTGGTACTTATAGCGGCTTTGGCCAAATGGCTTTATTTAAGTCTAACAACGGTTCCGCACTGCCTGTAAGGTTCCTGTATGTAACCGCTGCAGTTACAGGCCATGATATACAGGTTAATTGGGCTACTGCTGTTGAAATAAATAATAATGGTTTTAAAGTTGAACGCAGTACCGATGGTATTGGCTTCAGTCAAATAGGATGGGTTAGCGGCCATAACAATTCAACCAGCGAACAGGATTACAGCTATACTGATAATACAGTAGCTGCAAATACCATGTATTACTATCGTTTAACCCAGGTTGATAACAACGGACAAACCATGGAGTCGAATATTGTTAATGCAAAGATAGACGCTGCTGCTACTGCTGCCATAACTGTAAGCGAGGTTATGCCTAATCCTGCAACTGTTGATAGCCGTATTGTGGTTAACAGTGGTGTGGCTCAGAACGCGGTAGTGAATGTATATAATATGGTAGGGCAGGTGGTAGCTACTTCTCCTTATATTTTAAACGCAGGCGACAACACTGTTGACCTTAACGTTCAATTATTGGCTAACGGCAACTATAATGCTGTTATAGAGGCCGGAGGGAAATCTATATCTAAACTTTTCGTTGTTTCACACTAGTACACTTTCCTTATCTTATTTTCCGTTTCCCGGGAGCCTTTTGGCTCCCTTTTTATTTCCAGGGGTTGAGTTTCGTTGTCTTTCTTAATTATACGTAAGCGGCTCAATCTTGTTTCATTATAAGCAAAATATTTTCGGGCATTTTCATCCACCACTTTCGATGCGGTATGGGGCTTGCCTTGTATTTTACTTATAGTTACCATTTCGTTGTCCTTTATATATTATTTACGCAGAAACAGGGGGAATGTTACAGGAAGGCAGAAAAAAATCTAAAAAATAAAAAACCCGCCGAAGCGGGTTCTTTTTTAAAACTTAGGAGAGCGTTGTATTTTAATATTCACTTTCCTGTGCCAGTTCTTTAGCAAGGCCAGCTATCTCAGAAATACGTTTGCCGTTTACTGAGTAGAAGATTTTCTTGCCATCACGCTGGGTATTTACCACCCTGGCCCTTCTTAAAATTGCCAGATGTTGCGATGCCACCGACTGTTCGATTTTCAATTTCGAGTAAAGTTCGGTAACAGTTACCTTGCCTTTGGCTTCAATCATTTCCAGAAGCTTTTTGCGCAGGTGGTGGTTTAAGGCCCTAAGCGATAAAGAAGCCCTTTTAATTAATCGCAGGTCAACTTCGATTTTCCCCTTCCCGTCGGGACCTGATACTACCAACGGGTCTTTGAGTTTTGCTGTTTTGTTTTTCATTTTGCTGACATTTATCGGCTAAATTATTCGATTTTCAGGTATAATTAAAATAAATAAGAACAATAATTTGTGGATATGTAAGTTTTTAGCTGTCACGCTGTAGGTGAATGTGCATTTTTCATAGGTGAAAAGCACAGAAAGGGCATATAAATACCACTAATTAATAAAGTAAAAAGTTGTATATTTTTAACAACGGGTAACAGTAAAAAATAGCCTGTATTTAATTGGCGTAACTAACATTTTTTACAGCCTCAATAATTTTAGCTACTGAAGGCATATAGGCCTCTACCAGGTTGGGTGCGTAGTGCATGGAGGCATCGGCCCCGCATACCCTGCGCACAGGGGCATCAAGATAATCAAAAGCGTGGCGCTGCACACCAAAAGCAACTTCCGAAGCTATAGAACTGAAAGGCCACGATTCGTCAATTACAACTAAGCGATTTGTTTTCTTTACTGAGGCAATAATGGTTTCCATATCTAGCGGCCTGATAGTCCGCAGATCGATTACTTCGGCATTTATATTGTCTTTCTCCAGCTCTTCGGCGGCTTTCAGGGCCAGCTTCATCATTTTGTTGTAGCTAACCAGGGTTACATCGCTGCCCTCTTTCTTTATATCTGCTTTTCCAATTGGTATAAGGTATTCTTCTTCGGGCACCTCGCCCATATCGCTGTACATTACTTCGCTTTCCATAAAAATAACAGGGTCATCATCTCGTATGGCTGATTTTAGCAGTCCCTTGGCATCGTATGGGTTTGAAGGGGAAATTACTTTAAGCCCTGGAACTGAAGCCAGCATATTGGTAAACATTTGCGAATGCTGGGCGCCTAACTGCCCGGCACTTCCCTGCGGCCCGCGGAATACAATAGGGCAATTGAAGTCGCCTGCACTCATGGCCAGCATTTTGGCGGCGCCGTTAATAATCTGGTCAAAAGCCAGCAGGGCAAAATTCCAGGTCATAAACTCAATTATGGGGCGCAGGCCGTTCATAGCAGCCCCTACGCCTATGCCCGCAAACCCAAGTTCCGAAATAGGGGTATCAATAATGCGCTTTTC
>DASZPC010000410.1:0-2197 GCA_035550455.1 Chitinophagales bacterium
AATACTAAAATTGTTTTTAAAGCATTGTATTTCGGGCTTTTTGCAGGTTCGCTAACGTTTTGCGGCCTTGCGAAGTGGCGGGTTTTTAGCAATGTTCTTTTATTGGAACGATACACTTTAATTATACAAAGAAAATTTCAACCAAAGAACTAAGCGTCTCAGAGCAATTTTTACAAAAAAAGCTAATACCATGAACATAATGCCAAAGATTTAATAAGCAAGCGTTAAAGACTATAAAAACCGAACACTACACGCCATTTTTACTTTCCATATATAAAAAACCATTGCCTTATTTGGCTTGAACCGGCCCGTGCTATTTGCCAGCAACATAGTTTTCCGGGCAATTAAACTTTATTACCTTGCCTTAAATTCAATTATTCCCATACGAATCTTCGCCTATGCATTTATCGTTCCCTGATTACCTGATTATCAGCCTGTACTTTGTGGTAGTGCTTACGGTTGGTTTTATGATTAAATACAAAATTAAAACCACCAACGATTTTTTGATGAGCAGCCGCAGCGTTCCGCTATGGATAACCAGCCTGGCTTTTATTTCGGCCAACCTGGGCGCGCAGGAGGTAATTGGCATGGCGGCCAGTGGCGCCAAGTACGGTATTATGACCTCGCATTTTTACTGGCTGGGGGCAATTCCGGCCATGGTTTTCCTGGGTATTTTTATGATGCCTTTTTACTATGGCAGCCGGGCCCGTTCGGTGCCCGAATACCTGGCCATGCGCTTTGACGATAAAACCCGCAGCCTGAATGCCGTTGCGTTTGCAGTTATGACTATTTTCTCGTCGGGCATATCGTTATATGCACTGGCTTTACTGTTAAAAATTATACTGGGATGGAGTTTTGAATTTTCGGTTTTTATGGCGGCAGGCATTGTGCTTATTTACACTTTTCTGGGTGGGCTTACCAGCGCAGTTTATAATGAAGTGCTTCAGTTTTTTTTAATTGTGCTGGGCATAGCCCCGGTTGTTTTTATAGGGCTGCATGAGGCCGGCGGATGGGCGGGGATTACCAAAAACCTGCCACAGGCTATGGTGCATACCTGGAAGTACATGGGCAGCGCCGACAGCAACCCGATGGGCGTAAACACCTACAGCATGGTTATGGGCCTGGGTTTTGTAATGAGTTTTGGTTACTGGTGTACCGATTTTTTAGTGGTGCAGCGGGCCATGATAGCACGGAATATGAGTGCCGCGCAGCGTACGCCTATTATTGCCTCGTTCCCGAAAATGATGATGCCTTTTATTGTTATCCTGCCGGGGCTTATTGCTATGGCGCTTACCAATGCGCATGGCAATTTTTCGCTGCCGCTAAAAGCCGATGGGCGCACTAATTTTGATATGGCCCTGCCATCGCTGATTGCACATTACTATCCGGCGGGTTTGTTGGGGGTGGGTGTTACGGCACTGCTGGCTTCGTTTATGTCGGGTATGGCGGGTAACGTAACGGCGTTTAATACCATTTTTACTTTTGATATTTACCAGGCACACATAAAGAAAGACGGCACCGACCAACATTACCTGATGGTGGGAAAAATGGCTACGGTGTTTGGCATTATTGCATCGATAGGTACGGCCTACCTTACGGCGGGCTTTAATAACCTGAACGATTTTTTGCAACTTGTTTTCAGTTTTGTAAATGCGCCTTTGTTTGCCACGTTCTTTTTGGGCATGTTTTGGAAACGCACCACCGGGCACGGCGCTTTCTGGGGCCTTTTGCTGGGCACCTTGGTGGCTGCTGTTTTTCACGGGCTTACGCTTAGCGAAGGCAATAAGGGCGGCTGGCTGGGTGGCCCCATCTATACCTTTAACAGCGCTATGGCGCAGGCTTTTGCGGTAGCCACTGTAGCCTGGATAGGCTGTTTTGTTATTACCATTGTAATAAGCCTGCTTACCCAGCCGAAAGCTGAAAAAGAACTTGCAGGGCTGGTGTACAGCCTTACCCCAAAGGCGCACAGTGCCAAAGGGCCAGTGATACTAGCTGTTGTAATGATTATTTTAGGCATTATCCTTAACCTTATTTTCTTCTGATGGAAAAACTAACGGACCTGCGCTTTATTATCGGGCTGTTTTTTAGCCTTTGCGGTATTATTTTATTGCTGTGCTATTTTACCGCCGCCGAAACCAATTACCCTATACTGAACCTGTATGCCGGTGGGGTAATGCTGGTAGTTGGGTTAGTAATG
>DASZPC010000411.1:0-1766 GCA_035550455.1 Chitinophagales bacterium
GTAAAACGCACCGCTGAGTTTGTTAAGGAGCAGTTGATAAAAGCGGGCGCTGATAAGGTTGAAATATGCCCCACCAAAGGGCACCCTATTGTGTACGCCGAAAAAATAATTGACAGCAAATTGCCCACGGTGCTGGTTTACGGGCACTATGATGTGCAACCAGCCGACCCTTATGAATTGTGGAACTCCCCCCCCTTTGAGCCGGTAGTAAAAGATGGCAATATATATGCGCGGGGCGCCTGCGATGACAAAGGGCAAATGTATATGCATGTAAAAGCCTTTGAAATGATGTGGCAAAACAAGGCGCTGCCCTGTAATGTAAAGTTTATGATTGAGGGCGAAGAAGAGGTGGGCTCGGTAAACCTGGAAAGCTTTGCCGTAGCCAATGCCGACAAATTAAAAGCAGACGTAGTGCTTATTTCAGATACTTCGATGATTGCGAATGATGTGCCCTCCATTACCACCGGGCTGCGCGGGCTTACTTACCTTGAAGTGGAGGTAACCGGCCCAAACCGCGACCTGCACAGCGGGGTATATGGCGGCGCAGTGGCTAACCCCATCAATGTACTTTGCGATATGATTGCATCGCTGCATGATAAAGACAGAAAGGTTACCATACCTGGTTTTTATGATGATGTGCAGGAGGTTTCGGCTGAAGAACGCGCTGAAATGGCAAAGGCCCCTTTTAGCCTTGATGACTACAAAAAGGATTTAGCGATTAACGATGTAATGGGTGAAAAGGGCTACTCCACAAACGAAAGGGTTTCGATACGCCCCACGCTGGATGTAAATGGCATTTGGGGCGGCTATATTGGTAAAGGGGCGAAAACGGTACTGCCATCTAAAGCGTATGCCAAAATATCGATGCGGTTAGTGCCTAACCAGAAAAGCGATAAAATTTACAAGCTGTTTGAAACGCATTTTATGAAAATTGCCCCTGCCGGCGTGCAGGTAAAAGTTACTCCGCACCACGGCGGCGAAGCAGCAGTTACGCCTACCGATTCAACAGCCTACAGGGCGGCCTCGAAAGCAATGGAAAAAACTTTTGGCAAAACACCCATACCGCAACGCACCGGTGGCAGCATACCCATTGTAACCATGTTTGAAAAAGTGCTGGGCATAAAATCAGTATTGTTTGGCTTTGGGCTGGACAGCGATGCCATACATTCGCCAAACGAGAAATACGGCTTGTTTAATTACTACAAGGGGATAGAAACCATCCCTTACTTTTACCAGTATTATGCCGAAATGAGCAAATAAACCACGACAGACAAGCCCGGGTAAAAATACATTTATCATATTTTAAATTATTTTTATTTTACCACTAACAGTACACCCTTCAACCAGAAAACATGCCCATGAAAATATTTATTACCCATCTACTGGCTTTAGTAATGGCCATGACTGTTTCGGCCCAGAACGAAAAGGTTTACATGAAAGACGGTAAATTACTGGGCGAAAAAAAAGACCTTGTAGCGGGTTGTGTTACAGGCATGGGCGGAGGAAAAGACTCGGCAGATAAAGCGGCCAAAGAAAAAATATGCGATTGCATGATTACCAGCATTGCCGCCAATTTTACTTATAAAGAGTTTATGAAACTAGTGAACAGCGGCGATTTTGACTTCACAAAACTGGCGAAAGACAAGAAAAAAAATGCCTGGGTAAACGATGTTATAGATTGTATTAAAGAAACACCGGCATCTATAAACGATACGAGCACTTCGGATGAGGTTTTCCGGAGTTCATTTGTAGCCAGTTGTAAAGAA
>DASZPC010000412.1:0-1703 GCA_035550455.1 Chitinophagales bacterium
ACAGCGGGTTATAGCCCAGTATATCTAAAAAATCTTCGCCCAAATCCTTTTTCAGGATTTTAGCGGCATCGTCCTTCGATATATACCTAACCTGCTTAATGTAGGGTTTTTGTTGCAGGGTTTGCTTTAGCGCCAGCACATTCTCGGCAGTAAGGCTATCTTTCAATACCACTTCAATATTCAGGCTCTCCTTAAAACTGCCCGATACTTTTTTTAATTCCAGTATAAGGGCCGCCGCCGAGCCTAATACGAACAATACAAGCCCAATACCGAATATGGCATAAAAATACGATGTGTGTTTGCTCCTGGCCATTTACTTGTTTCGCTGCCCAAACTTATACCATGCCCGGCTTTTTACAACAGGGGTTTATGTACATTAATTGTTGATTGTTCAAAACCAATACACCCCATAACGCCAAATAACCCGGGAAAATATGTTGTTAACCTCCCTTGTGGATTATTTTTCACAAATATCGATGGGGGGTTTGTTCTTTTTTGAAAAAAATTACTTTTGCGCCCTAAACAGAAAAGAGACCATCAATGTTTTGGACACTAGAATTAGCCTCGTACCTGGAAGACGCCCCCTGGCCATCAACAAAAGATGAGTTGATTGACTATGCTATCCGTTCCGGCGCTCCTGTGGAAGTAATTGAAAACCTTCAGGAACTGGACGATGACGGCGAGATGTATGAAGGTATTGAAGATATTTGGCCCGATTACCCCACTAAGGAAGATTTCTTCTTTAACGAGGACGAGCATTAACAGCCGCTAATCAGGCAAATTCCGCATCAGGAAGTCGCGTACGTTACCTCCCATTATCATTTCCACTTCGGCACGGTTAAAGCCCTGTTTCAACAAGGCGTTTACTATTTCAGGAAAACCGGTTATATCGTAACTGGCATGGGTAGCGCCGTCGAAATCGCTGCCGAGGGCAACCTTATCCACCCCAATTTTACCGGCCACGTATTTAATGCTTTACTTCATTACTACAGCCCCACCTAAATCCTCACCTGACGCTTCGGCCAGGATGAATGCAAAAAAATACAAACCACCTCGTCTGCCAAAACTTGCTTCGGCATCCACTTCCTACGATAGCTGTTGGAACTTTCAGTCCTCCTAGTTTAAGAGGAGAATTTTTGAATGCAGCCCCACCCATCGGCGGGAGACAAATCATAAAGACAAAGAGGAAGATCGCCACGGCTTTTATTGCTACTTATTAAAAAAGGGAAAAGCCTCGCGATGACAGCTTATTGTTTTATGAACTTGCTTGTAGCAACAATTTGAGTATTGCGCTTTATATATACGGTGTACATGCCACTGGCATAATTACTTACATCCATCTTTTGAAAACCGCTGTACATGGGTAGTTGTTGGCTGTGTACCATTTGCCCCAATTCATTCATTATTTCCATACTCACGCCACCTCTGCTCCAGTCGGTAAAGCCGTAATCAATAATCACATAGTTCTTTGCCGGGTTGGGAAATATTTTCAGTATTTTTTCCCTGGCTGATATAGTTACTAACTCCACGTGTGTAGTGTCAGTATCAGTGTAAATGGTATCACATTCGCTGCCTCTTAACCGGCCTAAACGGTAATTACCCGGGTAGCTGGGCAGGCCGAAGCTGTTGTACCGGGGTAACTTAAAGCCATAGTTTACAAAATTGCAGCTATCGCCTCGGTTATCCGGGTTATTAATTACATG
>DASZPC010000413.1:0-4342 GCA_035550455.1 Chitinophagales bacterium
GGTATTATAGTAATTGACTTTATTGATATGAAGAACCCCGAGAACAAGCGGATTCTTCAACAGAAGATGAAGGAGGTGATGGATAATGACCGTGCCACGCATACCATACTGCCACTTTCGAAGTTTAACCTGATGCAAATAACGCGCGAGCGTGTAAGGCCTGAAATAAATATTTCGACTACGGAGAAATGCCCTACCTGCGGCGGTACCGGCGAAATAACTGCCTCGTTGCTACTGATTGATGAAATAGAGGAGGATTTAGGCCACCTGCTAACCACGCACCGTAGCCTGAAACTTTATTGCCACCCTATTATTGGCGCTTATTTGCGCAAAGGTTTTCCATCGCTGCGCGCCAGGTGGTTTTTTAAACATAAAAAGTGGGTGCGCATTTTTGTGAACGAAGATTTTGGTATTACCGACTATAAATTCTTCGATGAGAATGACGAGGAAATAAAACTGGAGTAAGATTATGGTCTTATTACATCTGCAAAGCGCCAAACCTCTTCAAATGTATTATATAATGGCACAGGTGCAATCCTTATTACGTCAGGTTCACGCCAATCGGCTATTACGCCGGCTTTGGTAATTTTTTTGAAAAGTTTTTTGCCGTTTGTTTTAACCTGTAACGATAGCTGACACCCGCGCTCGTTTTTGTCAGAAGGCGTTATTACTTTAAATTTTTCATTGGCTGATTGCAAATCGAGTAAATACCAAAGGTAGCCGGTTAGTAATTCGCTTTTTTGTCGCAGGGTTTTGATACCCACTTTATCAAAAATATCGAGCGAGGCTTTGTGCGCTGCCATGGAAAGCACCGGTGCATTGCTTATTTGCCAACCGGCAGCACCGGGCTGCGGCACAAAATGTTTGGGCATTTGAAAGCGGGTTTTTTCGCTATTGCCCCACCAACCGGCCAGCCGGGGGATTTCAGGATTATTGCCATGTTTTTGGTGCACAAATACACCACGTACACCGCCGGGCCCGGAATTGAGGTATTTGTAAGAACACCAGGTGGCAAAATCAATCCCCCAATCATGCAGTTTAACTTCCACATTGCCTATGGCATGGGCTAAATCGACCCCAAAAGTGATGTTATGCTTTGCGGCCGTTTGGGCTATGCTTTTTAAATCGAAAAACTGGCCGGTGTAATAGTTTACGGCGCTGAACATAACCAGGGCAAGTTCGTCCTTATATTCTTCTATTTTTTGCAAAATATCTTCGGTGTGCAAAGTTACCTCGCCAACGCGGGGCATTACCTCAATAATACATTCAGCGGGGTTTAAACCATTCAGCCTTATTTGCTGTTCAAGTGCGTAGTAATCTGACGGAAACTCGTTCGCTTCAACTAAAACTTTATTACGCCTGCCTACCGGCCTGTAAAACGAAACCAGCATGAGGTTTAGGTTAACGGTAAGCTGGTTCATAACCACTACTTCATTTGCCTTTGCCCCCACAAGTTTTGCCACCTGCTTTGAAAAGAAGTGATGGTAATACAGCCAGGGCCTTTTACCATGCAGGTGGCCTTCAACACCCAGGTTTTTCCAGTCTTCCAGTTCAATTTTCAATTGCTGCTCCACTGTTTTGGGTTGCAGGCCCAGTGAATTGCCGCAAAAGTAGATGGCTTCTTTACCGTTTACCTTAGGTATGTAAAATAACTTCCGGTAATTTTTAAGCGGGTCGTTTTTATCGAGCTTGCGGGCAAATGCCAGCGAATTTTCAAATTTCATACGCGCCTGTTTCATTTACAAAAATACTGACTACTTAAATAATTTCTCATCCAGGTTAAGCCATTTCAGGGCGTTTTTGTACAGCAATTTGTCTTTCGATTTTTTAGGCAGTTGAAGCATTTCAATTTCCTCGCCGGGAACTGATTCGCCTAAGGGGAAAGGATAATCGGTACCCAGGCAAATTTTATCCTCGCCAATGAGGTCGATAATATATTGCAGGAATTTTTCATCATGCGCCAGCGAGTCCACATAAAAATGGCCCAGGTAGTTTTTGGGGTTTACGGGATTATCGATAGCAGTTAAATCGGGCCGCACATCGAACCCCCTGGCTATACGGCCCAGGCCCGAAAAAAAGGAACCCCCGCCATGCGCGAAAGCAAAACGGATATGCGGAAACCTTTCGAACACGCCGCCAAAAATAAGGGAGCAGATAGCCCGGTTTGTTTCGGCGGGCATACCCACCAGCCAGGGCAGCCAGTACTTTGTCATTTGCCGGGCGCCCATCATATTCCAGGGGTGCACAAATATGGCCAGGCCCAGTTGCTGGGCGGCTTCATATATGGGGAAAAACTCGGGTTCGTTAAGGTTTATATCGTTAATGTTTGACCCTATTTCAATACCTGCCAGGCCAATTTTTTTGCAGCGCTCCATTTCCTGCACAGCAAGCTCGGCGGCCTGCATGGGCACGGTGCCTAGGCCAATGAACCTTTTGGGATAGCGCTGCACAATTTCTGCAATATGGTCGTTGAGGAACATAGATACATCAAGGCAATCTTTAGGGCGCGCCCAGTAATTGAACATTACCGGTATAGTAGATATAACCTGCACATCTACATGATGATGGTTACATTCCTTCATCCGCACATCTGCATCCCAACAGTTGTCCTGTATTTCGCGAAAAAACTCATCGTCTTTCATCATGCGGGCACAACAGGGCTTGTGGTGCTCCAGATGTATAAAGCCGCCGTAGCCGAATTTTTCGCTCCAACGGGGCAGGTTTTCGGGGATAATATGGGTGTGTATATCAATTTTCAAGGCAGTAACCTGATGTGCCAAAGATAAAATTGATTTAACAACAATGTGAAGCGATTTTTAAATGAAAAGCTGGGGCAGCTTATCAATAAAGCGTTTCTGTACATTGATAGTCGGTGCCGTTAGCAACAAAATCAAGTTGCAGGGTAATACGGTGGTTGGCTTCATCGTAGCTGCCTACGCCCGAAACCGTATTGCCTGCGCAGTTAGCGTTTTGGCTGGGTATTTCCAGTATATCGCCCAGGTTGCTGCCATTGGTATGTATAACGGCTATGATATAGCTGCATGAACCGTAAAACAAATTGTAGATAAGTAATTGGGAGATGTTATTCGGGTTATGCTGTATAAAAACATTGGCCGAGCCATAGGGCTCGGGTGGCGCACAGGCTTCTGAAACATAGTAGCTGCGTTCGTATTTTTCGTAGCTATAAGTAAGGCAATTGGTGCCTTCAGTGCCATCGGTACAAACGCAGGCGCCTTCGTAACACTCCTGGTTAGAGGCGCAGGGGCCGCTACAGTTTTTTTTAGCACACGATGCAGCACCGGTTAAAAATATAACCGGCACAAGTATTTTCAACAGGGTCTTTACCATATATTCATGTTTCGTAAGCGAAAATAAAACAACCATGCAAAAACAGGTATTTAGTTTTCTTGTCCTCGTGTTAATACTCAATACGTATTCAATAAGTGCCCAAAAGGTAGTGCCCTTTAATGCTGCCAACCAGCCCCCTGCGCCCGATTACAGCCAGGAAAAATACTGGTCGGCATTGCCTTTCCGCACCGATGCTGCTGATATTTTACCGGCTGGTGAAAAATGGGCGGGCGACTCATTGAAAAACGTAGATGTTTTTTACATATACCCCACAGTTTATGTTAAAGGCAAAACGTGGAACGCCGACAATAACAACAAAAAGCAGAACAAGCGGGTTGATACCAAACCGGTGCGCTACCAGGCCAGTGTGTTTAATGCCAGTTGCCGGGTTTATGCGCCCCGTTACCGGCAGGCGCGCTTACTGGCTTTTTATAACAAAGAGGAGGGCGAAAAGGCCCTTGCCTTTGCTTACCAGGATGTTAAACGCGCTTTTGAATATTACCTGGCCCATTACAACCACGGCCGGCCCATTATTATTGCCTCGCACAGCCAAGGCACTTACCATGCCCGCCGCTTGCTTGGCGAATATTTTGATACCACTGCCCTGCGTAAGCAATTAGTGGCGGCTTATGTAATTGGCTATGGTTTTAAAAAAGGCCAATACAAAAACCTTCAGCCCTGCAACAGCCCCACCCAAATCGGTTGCTATATTACCTGGGCCTCGTTTAAAAACGGGTACGACCCTGGTAATTCGGTTCTGTGCGGCAATGTATGTGTAAACCCTATTACCTGGAATAGCGATACTATTGCCATACCTGCCTCGCAATCGGCGGGTTCTATGCTGCTTAGTTTTAAGAAGGTATATCAGCACTCCACCGGCGCACAGGTGCATAATGGTTACCTGTGGGTTAAAACCACTATGCCCATTATACGTCACTGGAACGTAATGCACCTTGGCGATTACAACCTGTTTTGGTACGACATCCGCAAAAAT
>DASZPC010000414.1:0-2096 GCA_035550455.1 Chitinophagales bacterium
GGTTTTGCCTTTGCGGCCCACTTTAAAGGCACTCAAAATACTTTCCACCCATATATAATCCCCCTCGGCGCTTTTTACGCGGTATTCCACGCTCTGCCTTTCATCCGGCGAGTTTTTTACCCGGTTCAAAGCCTGTAAAACCTGCTCTTGGTCGTTTTCGGCCACCATGGTTAAAAATTTCTTGCCGTTAAGCTGGTTGAAACTATAACCGGTTAGCTCAATAATAGATGGGTTCGTGTACAGGAAGTTATACTCAGCCGTAATAATGCTTTGGCTATCGCGGGCGTTTTCGCTTATGGCCTTAAATTGTATCGAGCTATCTCCCGAAATTTGGGTAAGGCGCATACGTTGCAGGCCAATGGCAATATTCCCCACCAGCACAAAAGCCAGCATTAGCTGTTGTGTGGGTTGCAACAGCAGGGTATGGTTATCGCGGTTTACATAAACGGCCCCAACAAACAGGGCTATTTCGTAGGCGGTAATGGTAAGCAGTTCGCGCCTCGATTCCAGCATTTGGCTCGTAACAATAAAAATGGCGTAGCTTATAAACAGGTAAAAGGCCTGCGAGTCAACCGTGCCTTTGGTGCTATCGCCATAACCCAGTATTACATTAAAGTTTACAAAATATACAAATACCTTAAAAAGGGTGCTGGTAAAGCGCCGGTATTTAGTAAACGATGAACCCAGCAGGGCAAAAGCAATAATAGTACCGGTAACCCATACCACCGGTGGGTCGGTGGTGGAGTGGGTGGGCGAACTGGCTATTTCAATCAGGTTGCCGAAAAAATACATCCCCAACCCTAAAACGCCAATTACCCGCTCTTTCCAGTAGGTTTCATTGCGAAAAAAGTCAGTAATCCTTTTATACAGAGGTAAACTTTTTTCCAAATATAGGGCTATAGATAGCATACTTTTTTAGACAACTGCTTAATTGGTGTTGTTAACTATTATGAGCATTACATATCACTTCTTGCCATTATGAGTACTTTCGGGTGCAGGTAATAGCCAGAAGCGACCCGGTTATTAATCATAAAGCATGGTTTTCCAAACGGTTCCTTGAGTTATTACGGAGAAAATCAAAATAGGTTTTGTATTTAACACATTTGGTACGGTTTTTCTTTGTAGATTACACTCAAATCAATTGTTAACAACCAACCCCGGTTTATTATGAAAAAAGAATTCAACGAAATCATCAACCAGCATGCCATTAACGGTAAGGCGCTGGGTTTTTACCACCTGTTTACTGAAGATGAGCAGTTTGATGGTAAACACATTACTGTAAACGGAAACAAATACAAGTTTTTCAGTTCGTGCAGCTACCTGGGCTTAGAAACCCACCCTGCCATGAAAAAAGCGGCTATCGAAGCCGTTGAAAAATTCGGAACACAGTTTTCCAGTTCCCGCATGACCGTTTCAATGGGCATGTATGAGAAGCTGGAAGGCCTTTTGAGCGAAATTTTTGGCAAACCTACCTACCTGGCCCCAACCACCAGTTTGGGCCACATTGCTATCATCCCCACTATAATGGACGAAAACGATGCCATTATTATGGATCAGCAGGTGCATAACAGCGTTAAAAACGCCGTGCAAATGGTAAAGCCCGAAGGCGTGCATACCGAAATTATTAAGCACAACCGCATGGACCACCTGGAAACCCGTATCCAGATACTGCGCCAAAACCATAAACGTGTTTGGTACATGGGCGATAGCGTGTACTCTATGTTTGGCGATGTGGCTCCATTTAAAGAAATATACGACCTGCTGAACCGCTACGAAGATTTCCACTTTTATGTAGATGATGCCCACGGTATGAGCTGGGCCGGCAAGCATGGCCGCGGCTATGTACTGTCAAAAATACCATACCATCCGCGTATGATTTTAACCTCATCGCTGGCTAAGGGCTTCGGTAGTTGTGGTGGCGCCTTGGCTTTTTACGATGAAGACCAAAAGAATCTGGTAAAAAACTGTAGCAGCCCCAGCATTTTCTCAGGCCCGCTGCAACCAGCCGTGCTTGGTGCAAGCATTGCCTCGGCACATATACACCTGAGCGATGAAATTGACCGCCTACAGGACGACCTTTACGAGCGTATGTTCTT
>DASZPC010000415.1:0-4230 GCA_035550455.1 Chitinophagales bacterium
ACGCCGGGTGCACAGGGTCCAACAGGCCCCACCGGTACAAACGGGACCAATGGTTCACAAGGGCCAACGGGGCCTACCGGGCCTACTGGTACCAATGGTACGCCGGGTGTACAGGGTCCAACAGGCCCCACCGGTACAAACGGGACCAATGGTTCACAAGGGCCTACCGGGCCTACTGGTACCAATGGTACGCCGGGCGCACAGGGTCCAACAGGCCCCACCGGTACAAACGGGACCAATGGTTCACAAGGGCCAACGGGACCTACCGGGCCAGTGGGTTGCGGAAGCAACAACTATGTTATTAAATCTAATGGTACGTCAGCTACCTGTAGCATTATTTATGATGATGGCTCAAGTGTAGGAATTGGTACTGCCTCACCCGGTCAGAAGTTGGACGTTAATGGTAATGCCAATATTAGTGGCAGCACCTATTTTGCCAATAATAATAATAGCTCAACCAACAAGCTGTACCTGGCCGGCACAGATCTTAACCACTACATTTATTCAACAGGTACAAACGGTAACCAAATGTATTTGGGCGAATATGGTGGGGTATTTCATTTTTATAATACAGCTAATTCGTCTGACGTTTTTACTATTAGTGGTACTACCATCAATGTACCTGGCTTAACTGCCAGCTCGGGCGTATATACTGATGGCTCAAAAAACCTTACCAGCACAGCCCCTTCCAGCGGCCAGTTAGGTTACTGGACCCGCACAGGAACTAATTTATATAACACTAACCAAGGCGATAATGTGGGTATTGGAACCACGTCTCCACTTTCAGTATTGGAAACCAGCAGGGGTTCAAATGGTGGCGTTTTTACTTCTGCGCAGGCATCAAATTCAGATTTAATTGTGCAGTCCCTTGCCAACAATGCACCCGCCAGGGTTCTGCTTGGCTCAAACAACAGTACTGGCGGCACCACCAATGGCAGCCAGTTAGAGTTCTGGGCCAATTCTTACGGTGGTGGAATGGGTAAGGTAGCTCAAATAAGTACCATCAGTACCGAAGGATCTAACGCTACTGCTGGCAATACTAGCGGTAATTTAATATTCAGCACTTCAAATAACAGCACTACTGTAAGTGAAATGATGCGCATTAGTTCAAATGGTAATGTTGGTATAGGGTCTACTTCCCCCGGGGACAAGCTGGATGTGCTGCCATCGGGCGGTACAGATGTGCTCTTAGGCGGTGGCAGTACTACACATGCTGAATTAAAATTAACCTACTCAGGCGTTGCGCACTATTCTATATATAATAATGGTAGCCTTACATTTGCCAATACCAGTAGTTCATTTGGAACTAATGCCTCAGGTACGGCTTTAATGACTATTGGTTCGTCAGGTATAGTAAACATACCTAACCTTGGCGGAACCAACCCCAGAGAAATATATGCCGATGCAAGCGGCAACCTAAAGGCTACAAACACTGGTCCAAGCAGTGTTGCTTACTATAGTAATGGTACCAGCAACTCATGGACTGTTCCCAGCGGTGTTTATCAGATTACCGTTTATTTATGGGGCGGTGGCGGTGGGGCCTCCTCTTGCCATTGTGACTGTGCCGGTGGTGGGGCCGGTGGCTATGTAAGCGGCCAATTAATAGTATCACCAGGTGAAGTTTTGACCGTGGTATCGGGAGCCGGCGGTTGTGGCAATTGCTGTAGCAGCGGTGGCAAAGGCGGCAAAGGCTCAGCAATATACAGGGGTGGTACTATGCTTGCCGCTGCAGGTGGTGGTGGTGGTGGCAGTTATGCCCATGTTTATGATGAAGGACAATACGGAGGTTTTGCATTTGGCACAAGTATTAATGGTAGCGATGGATGCAGTACAAATAGCGTAATAGCAGGAGGTAATAATTACATAGGATATTTGGTGGGTAACGTTATCGCTAAAGGTTATGGAGCATACGGTGATAACAGCTCTTGTGGGTCGCGCAATTATTATCCTTATGGTACTGAAGAAACGGCTTATTCATACGGCAGTAGCGCAGGAATGGCACCCGAAGGTACTTATGGGGGCAGTGGAAACAACGGCCTGGTAGTAATTTTCTACTAAACCCCTTTTGGTTTTATTATGGATTGACCGCTGGCCTCATAAATAATAGATATTATAAAAATTTACTATTTATAAAAAAAATTTGTTTTGCTGTTTATGATAAGAGGCTTAGTTTATTTATTTGCCCAAACTTACGCTGTATATGCCGGCGACAAAAAACCTGGTAATAGATAAGTTTCAGATAAAAGCCACTCCTAATTTCTTGTTTTGCCCCCAAATGAATATTGTAGCGAGGTTTGAATCGGTGCAGGATATGCTGACAGCAGCCACTCAAAAGTAGATCGCCCTTATTTTAATTTACCCCTTACATGTTTTTGTATAGTATAAAACTTTCTACTCTTCTTTCTTTATTGCCTGTATTAACACCATGCTCCACCCCGCTATAAAAAAGAAACCGCCAATGGGGGTAATGGGGCCAATAACAACTACCGGCAAATGGGTAAGGTCAATAGTGGCCAGCAGGTACAGCGAACCCGAAAAACACAGAATACCCAACACAAAACAAATAGCTGCATTGCGTATATAAACCGAATATTCTTTACGCAAATACAAATAGCACATAAACAAAGCAAGGGCATGGTATATTTGGTACTGTACGCCTTTCTCCCAAATACTTATTTGGTACGGGGTAAGCAGGGGTTTTAAACCATGGGCGCCAAAGGCGCCAAAAATTACTGCCAGCATACCTGCCAGGGCTGTGGCTATTAAAACTTTTCGTGGCACTTGATGGGTTTTATATTAAACAATGGCACTAAATAAGCTAAAAAACCGTTTGTGGTGGTAGCATGTGAAAAAGCAAGACACCGGCTGCCAGGCCTGTGGATTACTAAAATAAGCCTGTGCCAAATTCGGCTTACTTTGTAAAGCCAATGACATTCAAAAAAATCCTCATTCCATTAGTTAGCCTGGCAGCGTTGCTCACCGCCCTTGCGGTTTACTTGGTGTTTTTTAAACCGGCACCGGTTTACAAAGCCATCCCGGCATCGGCCATAGCAGTTATTGACTTAAACAACCCGGCGCGGTTTCAGGATAAACTGGCAACCACTTATCCAGGCAGTGTTTTAAAGCAAACCACCGCCCTTATAAAACTGGAGGAAGAGATTTCCATTATTGATAGCCTGTGGGGCAAAACACCAGTGCTTTCCGGGCAAAAAGCCACTATATCCGTTCACCTTACCTCTGCCGATGATTTCGATTATCTTTTTGTTACAAGGCTTACCGGCATGGGCAATGAAGAGGTTTTACAGACGGCCAACCATTCCAATCTCATCAAATCTACGGGTACCCGGGTATTCAGGGGGCAAAGTGTGGTTGATTTAACCCTAACCAATGGAAGGCAAATAACCTTTGGCATTAAACGCGGCGTATTTGCCCTCAGCTTTACCCCTTTTATTACCGAAAGCGCCTTTACCGCATTTATAACCGGTGGCAATGTTATGGACGACCATGATTTTAAAACTGCCCTAAATCATTGCAACAAGCTGAGCAATATCAACCTATTACTGAATTATAAAAACGCCGACATTATTGCCCCTTTACTTTTTAAACCGGGCAAAACCCTTCTGCCCACCAATTTAAAAGGCGCCTTTACCTGGGGTGCTTACAGCCTGAGTTTAGAAAATGGTTTTATAAAACTGGAAGGCGGCGAAATTACCCTTGCTGAAAATAAAACCGAAAACAATACCGCCGGGCCGGGTACCATTGCCGATTACATTCCTGCCGGCGCCGCTTATATCAATATCAGCCAGGTACAGGATAATGAAAACAGCAGTAAACAAGGAAACCTGAAACTGGGTGAAGAATACTTTACCGGCTGGGCCGGCAATGAAAAGGCATTTGTAATACTGGAGCCCCTGAAAGAAGATTACAGCGATAACAACTTGTTTGTAATAAGTGTAACTAACCGCGAAAAAGCTATTGATAACCTGGGGCGTTTAATGGCTTTAGATGGTATTACCACCATACCCGATACCCTTGGCGGCCACCTGATTTATCATTTAAAAAGCGGTAACCTGCTAAACAAAGTCTTTGGCGGAAATTTTACAAATTTTGGAAACGTTTGGTTTACTGTTACAGATAAAGCAGCCGTATTTTGCAATAACCCCGATGTATTAAAACTGGCCTTAGAAAAAATTGACAAGAAAGAAACAATAAATACCGAACCGGCTTTCA
>DASZPC010000416.1:0-2519 GCA_035550455.1 Chitinophagales bacterium
TGGTCGGCGCCGTTAAAGTTAAAACGCGACACATAGCCGCGGCTGTTCATTTTCAGTTTGCCCAATTCACTCCACTCGCCGCCTTTACTTATTACTTCCCACACTGTTTTTTCGGGGTCAATGTTGGAGTGTGCCTGGTCCACATAGGCAATTTTTACCGTGTCTCCCAACTCAAATGTGCCGCTGGTGGGTTTTTCCTCGCCCATTATCATCCTGAACAGCGTGGTTTTACCGGCGCCGTTGGGCCCAATAATACCCACAATGCCACCCTGTGGCAAGGCAAAGTTAAGGTTCTCGTATAACAACCGGTCGCCAAAGGCTTTCGATACATTGTTGGCCACAATAACTTTGGCCCCCAAACGCGGGCCCGGCGGAATATATATTTCCAGCTTTTCTTCTTTCTGTTTGTCCTCTTCAGCCAGCATTTTCTCGTAGTTCTGCAAGCGGGCTTTGCTTTTTGCCTGCCTTGCCTTTTGCCCCATGCGTACCCACTCCAATTCGCGCTCCAAAAGTTTCTGACGCTTACTTTCAGTCTTCTCCTCCTGCTCCATACGTATTTGCTTCTGTTCCAGCCATGAAGAGTAGTTGCCTTTCCATGGAATACCCTTACCGGCTTCCAGTTCCAAAATCCAGCCCGCTACGTTATCCAGAAAATACCTGTCGTGCGTAATACATATTACGGTGCCTTTGTATTGGGCAAGGTGGTGCTCCAGCCAAAGTACCGATTCGGCATCAAGGTGGTTGGTAGGCTCATCGAGCAACAGCACATCGGGTTCCTGCAATAGCAAGCGGCACAGGGCCACGCGGCGTTTTTCGCCACCCGAAAGGTGTTTTATTATGGCGGCCCCATCGGGGCACTGTAGCGCCTCCATTGCGCGGTTTAGCACCTGGTCAATTTCCCACGCGTTTACGGCGTCAATCTTATCCTGTAAAACACCCTGGCGCTCCAGCAGCTTTTCCATTTGCTCGCTGTCCAGCTCGGGGTCGTTAAAGCGCTCGCTTATCTGGTTGAATTCATCCAGCAGGCCGAAGATTTCTTTTTTGCCCTCGCGGATAATTTCAATTACGCTCTTGCTTTCGTCAAGTTGGGGTTCCTGTTCCAGCAAGCCCACGCTATAATCCTTGCTTTTTTCAATTTTGCCCTGGTAGTTTTCATCAACCCCGGCAATAATTTTTAACAAGGTTGATTTACCCGAACCATTGGCGCCTATAATGCCAATTTTGGCGCCATAAAAAAAGCTGAGGTATATATCTTTCAGGATTTGCCTGCTGGGCGGGATGGTTTTACTAACCCCCTGCATTGAAAATATCACGGTATTATCTGCCATACATTTTTGAAATTAGGAGCGCGAATATAGAAATTAGATACGAGACACGTATTACGCCACTTGTTGCTTAGCGGAATACATTTACCACATTATGCTTTTTGAGGCTGCGCTGCGTGGTATATATAACCAGTTTGCCGTTTTCGGCCACAGCCCCGGCGGCATACCGAAAACTACAGCCATTGGTACATTTAAAGGTGCGGCTGCCAATTGGGAAAAGGGTTACCGGGTTTAAAAAATTTACCTGGAACAAATCAGCGCGGTTGCCATTGCCCTCGTTACAGAAGCCAAGCATAAAGATATTTTTGTGGCTATCGGTAAAAAGGTTGATGCTTTGGTACGAACCCCACTGCATACCCTGCGGAACATGGTAAGTAATAATGGAATCAAAAATGCCTTCCTCGCCCAGGCGGGATATATAAAAATCAATATTGCGGGTATCCCAATCGCCGGTAATCACTAATGTTTGGCCGTTGGCCAATGTTGTTATTCCGGTTGCCCCGGCGGTTGAACGTTTATAAACACCGCTGCGGTTAGCTACCACCTGCTTTGACAAGGTGTTATTTAAAAAACTTAGTAACAAAACCGTTGACTTGTCTTTGGCGGCATTATCTTCAATACCCACAGCCAGGTCAGTACCCATTACCTGGCAGCCACCGGCATGGCGGTAGGGGCTATCGAGCAGTTTTACTATTTCTGCCTGCTTGTTCTTTACCAAAACGCAATACGAATAGGCGTTTCCGCTGGCGGTAATAAACAATATTGAATCAGCCGCCTGTATGCCCTGTAAATGCCCACCGGCAGGGGCTAGCTGGTTGGTGTTAAAGCGCAGTATTTTTGGTTTTTGCGAAATAGCCAGGAATGAGGCTTTCACATCGCTTAATTGCGAAAAGCAACTGGCTTTAAAAAGAATAAACGCTGTAATTAAAATGAACCGGTTCATAGCTCCAAAAATATAATTTGTTTGGAGCCGAAAGGTTACATGCTTTTGCTTTTGGGCCTTATAGCAAAATCGAGCCGGTAATAAAACAGTGGCAGAAACCCAAGCTGGTAAACCAGGTAATCGGGTTGTTGCGGGCTAACGTACTGCACCCTTAAAATATTCTTTTGGCCGGTTACGTTCACCAGGTCAATGCCTACCTCGTGGGTAAAGCCTTTACTGTTGCAACGGTAGTTAAGCTTAACATCAAAACG
>DASZPC010000417.1:0-3526 GCA_035550455.1 Chitinophagales bacterium
TGACGGGAGGAGGAACCATCCACAATAAGCTTTGAATATTGAGGGATGGTGTTTAAAGCCCCCTTAATTTTTGATTTATCAAGAAAAGTAACATTGGTATGCAGGTGCAGGGTATAGGTGGTAATGCCTTGGTATGTCTCCTGCTTTATGTCGTAATCGGCCATGTAATTATTGCGCACAATAAAAAACACTGAAAGCAACAGGCCAATACTAACGCCTATAAGGAGGTCGGTGAAGAGGATAACCACAATAGTTATAAGAAAAGGCAGCAACTGGCTAAGGCCCAGTTTAAACATGCTGCGGAACAATTTTGGCTGTGTTAATTTAAACCCCGTAACCACCAGTATGGCCGCCAGCGAGCAAAGGGGGATAAGGTTTATAATAGAAGGGACAAGCAACACGGCAAAAAGCAACAAAAAGCCATGTACAAAGGCCGACCACCGGCGCCTTGCACCGGCATCAATATTGGCAGAGCTGCGCACAATTACGGCGGTCATGGGCAGGGCACCGAGCATACCACAGGCCATATTGCCTATGCCCTGGGCTACTAACTCGCGGTTGGTAGGGGTAGTACGGCGCCAGGGGTCCAGCTTGTCAACCGCCTCTACCGAAAGGAGGGTTTCGAGGGTGGCCAGCAGGGCAATTACCACAGCATACTTAAGGGCGGTAAAATCGTGCAGTACAGGGCCAAAATCAGGGTGTTGCAAACTGGCAAACATATTGCCGGGCAATTGCACCAACTGGTGGCCGCTTAAATAAAACAGGGGCGCCAGTTGTTTAAACGCCAGGTTTAATAAAATACCCAAAGCCACCACAAACAGCGGCACAGGAATGAACCTCATTTTATCGAAATAGGGTTGTTCCCACAGGTAATAGGCGGCCAGTGAAAGAATAGTGATGATAAGCGCACCCAGCGAAAGCGAACTGTAAAACTGCCTGAGGTTGGTAAATAAGTGGGTATCGGAAATGAGGTTTACAAATTCTTTCGACCAAAAATCGGGGTGGTTATAACCCATAGCCACCGGTAGTTGCTTGGATATAAGGATAATACCAATAGCCGCCAGCATACCCTTTATTACTGCCGAAGGAAAGTACCCGGCAATGCCCCCCAGCCTGAATACCCCCAGCAGTATTTGAATAACACCTGCCATAACCACTATGGCCAGAAAAACGGGGTAGTTGTTGTAGTGCAGCAATGCAGCAGCCACCACGGTAGTTAAACCGGCTGCAGGCCCGCTAACGCTTAATGCCGAGCCGCTTAACAGCGACACCATAAGCCCGCCGATAATGCCCGCCATAATGCCCGAGTACAGGGGCGCCCCCGATGCAAAGGCAATGCCCAGGCATAGCGGCAGGGCCACAAAAAAAACGGTTAGCCCTGCTGAGAGGTCGTGGCGAAAAAATAAATGGGTGTTGTACCTTAATTTCCTGCTAATCACTGTAATTCACAAAGTTACGGGGATGATGATGCAGGGTTGTATGATTTTGGTCAGGTTAGTGGGTGCTTTTGTGCCCGCTGTTTCAGGGGCAGGCTATTAGTGCGTATGGGGAAGCGAGTGACTGTTAATCACCGGGTTCCTGATTCGACCCTGATAATTATCGGGCCAGATCGGGGAGTAAAGGCCGCTTTTTTATCTATTTTTACTAAAACGGTTGGCGGATAAACACCAACCGGAGGGAAATGAATTGAAAAGTTATAACGAGCCTGGTTGGCAATCTGCACTATCCGATAGCTCGATTTTCCTTGCAAAACCATATTTCGAATGCTATACTGACTACATCTAATAAATGATAAATGAACGAACCACTTTATATCGACAGTTGGGTCAAAAGAATTGGTTTTAATTGCGCAGTCTGGATGGAAGCATTTTTCCGCCGAGACTGCCAGAATAGCCTATTTTTTACCCTGTGCTGAACGAAGAGTATGCCATTCAGATTGCCAGCGATTGGAACGTTGCAGCATCAGGCTCGGGTTTCGTAACTAAGTTTGCTGTTAGTTCTGCATTTTTAAAAAAATATGAAGTGCAAAATGTTGGTGGACATATTCATAATGAATTATGGATTCCAGCGGACGAACTTGAGGAGTTCAACGACAATATTGTTGGGCAAATTGAAGTTACGAAAGAGTTTTTGCCGCCAGTCAGCTAATGCAATACTTATTGCGTAGCGAATAAACGTCCATTATTTTTAACAAATCAGCCATAACTTGATTCGAGCAAAGCCTATCTACGTGAGCACGAAAGCCGCCAAGTGGCGGCTTTTTGTTTTTAGGACATGGCACAAGCTGAAGGCTTGATGCATTTTAGGTTTAAGTTACACTTTGTTAAACTTGAGCCAGCGGGCAAAACTTCAAGATCTTTCGGTCATTGCTTCTTAGCCTTATCTGTATAGTTGGTTTTAAAAGGCAGAAGCACCATCCTGTTTCCACCGATAAAGCAAAACAAGTGTGCGTTTATGTTATCTTTGCGTTACCACGTTTTTTACCTTGTGTAATCAGCGCAAATTACCTGAGGCATTATGAGCGCAACCCTGGAAATTATTCCTACCGAAATTGACAGTAATGTAACTTTTGGCAATGTTATTAAACTGGCGGAGCAAACAATAATTGAATATTTATCGGGCCTTGGTATGAAGATGGATGTGCATATCAAAGTTCATATATCCGATTTATCGGAACAATACACCATGGATATACAAAACGATGATAAGTTTGTATGGAAAGCCAGTGAGTTTGCACTGTTTACCATTAATAATATAGATAGCGGGGTTGAGGCATATTGCGAAAGAATAAGCGACACACTGGCTTACTGGGAAAATTATATCGCAGATGTATGTGGCAATACCATCAACGCGCAGCAGATAAGTGTTATAAAAACCAATAATTTAAAATGGTATTTTAGGCGCGCTGCGGGTAAATCGGCATTGGTTAGCCTGGCTTACGGGCATTTAGCAGCAGCCACCGCTACGCTTACCAAAGGCATAATACACACCAAAAACGATTGGGACCCTGCATTGTTTCCAACGAGGGCCCCTGAATTTTTAGATGCTTATTTTAAGCCGGAAAAAACCGCGCATGCCCTCAGCAAAAAAATAGCTGAAAAATCTATACACGATTTTCGACAATCTGCCATAGGCAAAAAAGCCATTGCAGATTTTGTGAGCGCTAAGCCAATTTAACCTCTACGGCGTTAAGCCCCTTTTTCCCATCGCGCAGTTCAAATGTTACTTCATCGCCCTCTTTTACTTCGTTAACAAGGCCTGAAACGTGCATGAAGTACTCGCTGTTGTCAGCGTTTGCTATAACAAAGCCGAATCCTTTTGACTGGTTGAAAAACTTTACTTTTCCTGTTTGCATAATAATAATAATTGATTGTTTAAATATTTAAGTAATGCCCCAACGGGTATTACGCTGTTTGTTTTTGTTTTTTTGCCCACCACTTTTTGGGGTTATCTTTTCTAAACCCATTTTGTGCAACTGCCGTAGTAACGGACCCGGTAATAAAGTTGCTGCCCCTCTTTGTATATA
>DASZPC010000418.1:0-2064 GCA_035550455.1 Chitinophagales bacterium
GTTACCCCGCTACCGGCGCTCATAATCTGAACATCGCCGGCGTTAATTACCCCTTCGTTGCCCATGCTATCGCGGTGCTTTACACCACCTGATAAAGGGATGGTAACTATTTCCATGTTATCATGCGGGTGCATACCAAAACCCATTTTTGGGGCAATGGTGTCGTCGTTCAAAACCCGTAAAAGCCCAAAATGAACTTTGGCGGGGTCGTAGTAGCGGGCAAAACTGAAAGAGTGCCGGGCCTTTAACCATCCGTGGTCGGCGTAGCCCCTTTCATCTGCTCTTTGAATTATGGTTTTCATAAAATCTCCTTTTTTAAAATCTGAAACAAAGGTAAACACAATATTTGTATATACAAATGTTTGTTGAATTTTTTTTAACTTCTTAACTTATCTAATATACGGTTCAGTTCCTGGGCTTCGGTTTTGGTAATTGCTTTCAGGTTTTCGTACCACTCATCGCTTTCATTATCTATCTGTGTTAACAGCGAAAGGCCTTCAGCGGTAATCTTTATATCTACCTGGCGGCGGTTGCTTTCGCATACCTGGCGGTCAACCAGCGCTTTCAGGCGCAGTTTCTCTACCAAACGTGTGGCATTGCTTGATTTATCGAGCATACGGCAGGTTATATCGCCTAGCATGGTGGGCTTTGGATATGCCCCGCGCAGGATGCGCAATACATTATACTGCTCGGGTGTAATGCCGTATTTTTTCATGCGGACAGCATTGTTGTTATATAGCCAACTGCTGGTGTACAGTATATTTACTACCGCTTTTTCGTACTCGCTGCCGAACTTCTTTTGCTGCTTTATTTCTTCCTCGATAGTTCCCATGCTGCAAATATACGAAAGATTCCCGAAATAGTTGTATATACAACTATTGATTTTGCAAATAAACCTGATAGAAACAAAAAATCCTGCCCGAGATAACCCGGAGCAGGACTTATTATACGTGTAATAAATTATTTGTTTGGCTGCGGTGTAAGGCGCAGGTAGGGCTTTACCCTGGTAAACCCTTTCGGGAATTTGCCCGGTATATCCTCATCTTTAATAGCCGGGGCAATAACCACATCCTGCCCGTCTTTCCAGTCGGCGGGGGTTGCTACTGAGTAGTTGGCAGTAAGCTGAAGGCTGTCAATTACACGCAGCAACTCCACAAAATTCCTGCCGGTAGAGGCCGGGTAGGTAATAATCAGTTTTACTTTTTTATCGGGCCCGATAATAAATACCGAACGCACGGTAAAGCTTTCGCTGGCGTTGGGGTGTATCATATCATAAAGCCCGGCTACTTTCTTTTCAGGGTCGGCAATAATGGGGAAGTTAACGGTGGTGTTTTGCGTTTCGTTAATATCCTTCACCCATTCTTTATGCGAGTTAAGCGGGTCTACGCTAATCGCTATCATCTTTACATTGCGTTTATCGAATTCGGCTTTATACTTCGATGCCGTGCCGAGTTCGGTAGTACAAACCGGAGTGAAATCGGCAGGGTGGGAGAAAAGAATACCCCAGCCGTTGCCTAGCCATTCGTGAAAATTAATTGTGCCTTCAGTAGTTTCTGCGGTAAAGTCGGGGGCTATGTCGCCAAGTCTTAAGGTTGCCATTGTATAGGTTTTAGGTTTGCAAATATAGATTAATCTACTAAAGAGGTAGAGTAATTGAAATACTTAACGATTTTTTAAACAGCAGGTACTTTATTGAACCAGGGCTGCGCCTGCTCCAACTGTGCGCCGAGCCTGAAAAGTGTTGCTTCATCGTTCAGCCTTCCGGTAAACATGACCCCCACCGGTACGTTATCGGCGCTCCAGTGCAGCGGTACTGTCATAGAAGGCTGCCCGGTGATATTGGCCAGCGGCGGATAGGGAATCCAGCTAAAAATTTTGGTAGCGGTTTTTTCAATCAGGCCGGTGTATTTTACCACTGATGAAACACCGAGGGCGTTCATCAGCTTTAAGGCAGCCTGCTCGGCGGGGCTGTTTTGCAGGGCCCCAATTTTAAAAGGTTTCATGCCTAAAGTGGGCGTAAGCAATAAATCGTATTTGGTATGAAATTTTGCCATAGCACGGCAG
>DASZPC010000419.1:0-4180 GCA_035550455.1 Chitinophagales bacterium
AAATCAACCAACGACTATAAACAACTGCAACTGGGCGTATTTAGCACTGATGAGTATGCAGGCCTGTAAAAAACTAAACCTATGCGCTATAAATTTTTAATTGCGGCCATTTTAATTGCAGGGGGTATTTCTTCCTGTAAAAAAGAAAGCCGTTATAAATACGAGGTGCAGGAACAGGTTTTATACCAGTCGTCAGCACAAAAAAACACAGCCAAAACCCCCACCCAGTTTATTTCGATTGCCTATAACGACCTGTTTAATGCTGCCATTACCACCAATGAACTTAACACCCTTAGTGTGGACTTACAGGCCTGCGGCGATAAAAACATGATGGAAGACCTGATAATAAAAAACCTGCTGGCTAAAGCCAACCAGCAAATACCCGATAACAACACCATGCGCGAAGACATACCCGCTTTTGTAACCCAAACTTATGTCAGGTTTTATAACCGCCAGCCAACTGAGTTTGAGGCCTGGAAAATGCAACAGTTAATACAGCAAAATACAGACATAACACCGCAAATGATTTACTATGCAGTAATGACGAGCGAGGAATATAAATACTACTAAAGCAGGCACAATGAAAAGGAAAACATTTATAAAATCGGCAGCGCTAACGGCAGCGGGCAGTATGGTGGTACCATACATTTTGCCCAGCGGCAGGTTGTTTGCCGCCACCGGTTCGCGCAAGGCCAACCACGTGGTGTTCTGCCTTTTTGCAGGCGGGGTACGGAATATTGAATCCATGCAGAAAGCCGATGGCAACCTGATGACCAATACACTGAACGGAAACGAATCAATTTCATCAGATATTTCCGGGGCTATGACCTCGCTACCCCAGTTAGCCAGCACCCGTTTACAAAACCAGGGCACACTATATCAACAGTTTAGCTATGCCAACGGGCCAACCGGGCATTTTAATGGCCACACCACTGCACTAACCGGTAAATACACTGATACTAATATCCAGATTCAACAGCCGCCGCAGTACCCTACTATTTTTGAATATTACCGCAAGCATAACTCACCAACCATGAGTGCGCTGAATGCCTGGTGGATTTGCGACCAACTGGGGCCTTACCCTTATTTGAATTATAGTTTGTACGATGGGTACGGGCCTAACTACGGCGCCAATATGCTGCAACCCGGAACCATTTTTTCAGGGCCTTCGTACGCCGAACTGGGCAGCCCGCTTTCGTTTAGCAGTAGCCAGCAAAGCAAGTGCGACCTTATTAAAACCACTATGAACGGGCAGTTTAAGGCGCCCACAGGTGTTTCGGCCGCCACAGGTATTCAAAACACACCGGAAGACCAGGCCCACCTGCAAACATTTATTAATACCCTGATGAGCAATGCCGCAGCGGGCACCTACTACAACACCTGGGGCGTGAACATGGATAACGATATGTACAACATCCTTTTCGGAATACAGGTATTGCAGGAGTTTAAGCCCGAACTGATGGTAATAAATATGACCGGTATTGATATTGGGCACTTTAACTTTACCCAGTATGTTGACAGCATACGCAAAGCTGATTACGCCCTTTACAAATTATGGGAGGCCATACAAAGTACCCCCGGCATGGCAGGAGACACCGTGTTGATTGTAGCGCCTGAACATGGCCGCAACCAGCAACCAAACAGCGAGATAGATACCTACGGGCGCTATGGCCTTGACCATACCAATGATAATATGAGCCGCGAAATATTCTGCCTTATCGTAGGCCCTTCGGGTGTGGTAAAACAAGGGCAGGTATTTACAGGCCCAATGGGTGAAAGCGTGGATATTGTTCCTACCATAGGAAATATTTTAGGGTTCGATGGGAATATGCCTTTAGGTATGCTTGATGGAACAAACCTTAGTGAAGCATTTGTATAAAAGAAAAAGGCAGCAGATGAAAACCCATAACCTGATTTACTTGTTGCTTTTTACAGTTGCTGCCGGGCTTATTGGCATTGCCTCGTGTAAAAAAGATACCACCCCCCCTCACAATCCATACGATGATATTAACCGCAACGATAGCACCGTAATGGGCATACCGGTTGATTCGCTGACTATTACTTATGTGCATGAAAAAGTACTTTCCACCCGCTGCGCTTTAAATGGCTGCCATGACGGGCATTTTGAGCCCGATTACCGTACGCCACAATCATCGTTCTCTACACTGGTGTATGCGCCCATAGTTAAAAACAATACGCAAAACCAATATAAGTACCGGGTTATACCTTACGACACCGCCAACTCAGTAATGTATATACGCATTACTAATTGCTGCTTTGTAAATACGAACGACCGTATGCCACAGGATAATATTGGAGTAGAACTGCCCGATTCGAGCCTGAACCTGGTGGCACAGTGGATTTTACACGGCGCACGCGATATGTTTGGCCATGTAGCTACTATGCCCAACGAGCCACCGGTAGTACAAGGCTATGTGGCTGCCAGCCTTGATTTGCAAACCTTCTATTCCAATACCCGCGTTGATTCTGTTTATTACAACCCATTTATTGTACCCACCAGCGTTTCATCGTTTTATGTAGGGGTAATTGTTAACGACGATAATACGCCTGTTAACCAATTGCAGTATAACAGGTTGAAAATTTCGACTAATGAAACCGATTTTTCAAATGCCACCAGTGTAACTGCCTCGTTTTTTCAATCGGGTGGTAACCAAATTTGGCTGGCAACAATTAATACGGCTTCGCTGCCGGTGGGCGATACTTTGTTTATGCGGTATTATGTAAATGATGGCAGCCACGCAACTAATACCGAGTACCCCAACAACAATTTACCGGAACCCTATTTTACTTACTGGAGCTTTATAAGGCAATAACCGGAACCCATGCACAACAGAAAAATATCCGTACTTATTATTTTTATAGCCCCTGTTCTGCTTTTCTATTCCTGTAAAAAAGAAGAAGCCATCAGCACTACACCCGTTATAAAGTTTGTATCAATAGCACCCAACCCGGCGGTTAAATACCAGGACACGGTAAAGATTGTTATAGCCTATACTGACGGAGATGGCGACTTAGGCGAAAACTCTCCGGATGTTAAAAACCTTTTTGTAACCGATAGCCGCAATAATGTTACCAGCCAGTTCCGCATTTCGCAATTAGCGCCAAGCGGTTCAAATATTATTATAGAGGGTAACCTTGATATAATTTTATCGCCCCAGGGCTTTGTTGATGATAATGATGCTACTGAAACAGCTACGTACTCTATTTACGTAGTTGACCGCGCCGGAAATAAAAGCAATACCGTGCAAACCAGCCCGCTGGTTATAAACCAATAAAGTATTTCTAATTTAATCAGCCTCTCCCTGCACAATCCACCACTGGTTGCCGTATTTATCTTCAAAGCCTGCGGTATAACCGTAATCTTGCTTTAAAGGGGCGTGTAAATCAGTAGCGCCGTTTTTAAGGGCACGGGCGTAAACCCCATCTACATCCTCTACATAAATAAACATAGCAGCGGGGCGTTTTTTGTTTTTATCAGTAACTTCTGAAAACATAATTACTGCATCGCCCACACGCAGTTCGCCGTGCCTTACTTTTCCATCATCATAAGGCACTATTAACTGTTCGGTAGCGCCGAAAGTAGCTTTCATAAAATCGAAAAATTCACGGGCGCCTTCCACACTCAGGTAAGGCACCACCGGTAAATATTCTTTAGGTATTTTCATAGCCGCTGATTTTACAGGGCAAAATAGAAAAATAAATATTAGCCTGCGTTAAGCTAATATTTCCTTTAAGGCGGCGCCTATAACCGGGTATTTAAACACAAAACCCTTTTGAAGCAGCTTTGCCGGTACCACCCGCCTGCTTTTTAATATCAGCTCGGTTTCGGTGCCTATTAGCAAGGCGCCAATAGCCAACATCCACTCAGTTGCAGGCAGGCCCAGGGGCATATTCATTGTGCTGCGCATACTGCGCATTAAAAAACTATTGGTAACCGGGTTAGGCACGCAGCAATTATACACCCCTTGTTGGGCAGGGTTATCAATGCACCATTCAATAATATGTGCAAAATCTTCGGCATGTACCCAGCTTACAAATTGCGTCCCGCTACCCTGCTTGCCCCCCAGCCCAAAACGTACCAGGTTCTTAAGGCGGGGCATTACCCCATCCTCTTTACCTAATACTATCGAAATCCGAAGGATAAATTTAGCTGTTGCAG
>DASZPC010000420.1:0-7110 GCA_035550455.1 Chitinophagales bacterium
CAACGAGGAAGGAGAAGATACCGAAACCACCGAAGAAGAAAACAAACTGGACGAGGTGGATATGAGCGAGTATTATGATGAAGACGATGAAGGGGTTGCCGAATATAAAACCGAAGACCCTAACGAAGTTTACGACCCCGATAACGAAAATAAAAGCGTACCGGTGGCCGTCTCATCCACCTTTCACGAATATCTCGAATCGCAGGTGGGCCTGGCTGATTTCGATGAGCGGCAAAAACAAATTGCCCTGCACCTTATTGGTAGCCTAGACGACGATGGCTATCTGCGCCGCGAACCCGATGCTATTGTTGACGACCTTGTTTTCAGGCAAAATATACAGACTGATGAACAGGAGTTGATGCAGATTTTGGAACAAATACAGAAGTTCGATCCCGCCGGGGTGGGGGCCCGTTCACTGGAAGAATGCCTGCTGTTACAGTTAAAGCGTAAAGACGACCCCACCGTTTACACCGAAATAGCCATCCGCATTATTGAAAAATACTTCGACCTGTTTGCCAAAAAGCATTACGAAAAACTCGAAGCCATTTTTAGTATTGAATCAGAAAAGCTGAAACGGGCTGTTGAAGAAATTACCAAGCTGAACCCAAAACCGGGCAGCGCTTATGCGGGCGGCAGTGCCAACATGCAGCTTACTATTATTCCCGATTTTATTATTGCCAACAATAATGGCGAACTGCAACTTAGCTTAAACTCGCGCAATGTTCCCGAATTACGGGTGAGCAATCATTTTAAGGAAATGATAAACGCCTACAAAAAGGCAAAAAACAAAAGCAAAAGCCAGAAAGAAGCGATCCTGTTTGTAAAGCAGAAAATAGATTCAGCCAAATGGTTTATTGATGCCATTCAATCGCGCTATAACACGATGTTGATGACCATGGGCGCCATTATGGAATATCAGAAAGAATACCTGCTAACCGGCGATGAAACCCAGCTAAAGCCCATGATTTTAAAGGATATTGCCGATAAAACAGGGCTTGATATATCCACTGTATCGCGGGTAGCCAATAGTAAATATGTGCAAACCGAATTTGGCACTATACCGCTTAAATTCTTTTTCAGCGAGGCTATGACCACTGAAAGCGGCGAGGAAGTTTCAACCCGCGAGGTAAAAAAGATATTAAGCGATTTAATTGGCGCCGAAAGTAAAGGCAAACCCATCAGCGATCAAAAACTAACCGAAATTTTGAACCAGCGCGGTTACAATATTGCCCGCCGCACAGTAGCCAAATACCGCGAACAGTTGAATATACCAGTGGCGCGGTTAAGAAAAGAACTGTAGTATATTTTTTTTTCTAAAATCAGTCGTTAGCCTTTGGATACGGTTTTTGGGCATTGCTTTGGTTAATGTTGGGCGCGTCCAGCCTTATTGTATAGGAAGGGAAAGGCATTTTTACAATGTTCAGTACTTTCATTACAGCCTTGCCTTCAGGGTCGGTTTTGCGCAGGCGCGGCAGGTCGGCATCCAGCGAAAACTTTAACAGCCGGTTACGCGGCAGGTCGGTACGGTCGTGCAACTTACCATCTTTATCGGTCCATTTATTTTCAAAACCGCCATATAAGTTCTCCCCTCCATAGCCAATGGCAAGGCACATCCAGTCGGGTTTAATGGCCGGCACAAACTTTGATGGGTTGATAGATAACCAAAGGGTAATATTGTTGTAGTCTTTCAGGGCCTTTTCAAACAAAGTACGGCCAAATAAATCATTGGCCCGCTCGCTTAATTCCCCTTTGGGGTATTGAAATTCGTTTATACGATAGCTGTATTTACACATTACACGCTGCTCCTCCCACATCAGGTATTGTGCCATAGCTAAAAGGGCACCAGCCGCATTGGCAGTAAGGTCGCTCCACGAGGCGCCCCACTTAGTCGAAAACCCGTCCCAAATTTCTATACTGCTTTCAAAGCCCATACCTATAAAAGCAGCCGCAATAGCCGCCCGCTTATTACCAAGGCCGCTCCAGCGCAGCAGTTCATAGGCCCATACCGTTTCAAAATACGCCCCAAAAAAATGCCCCGCTTTGTCAATTTGGTTCCACTCACTGCGGTCATCAAACCAGTGGAATTTACTACGGGCATACAACCGGTACCAGGCAAAGTTTAACCAAATAAAAATTACCGAATAAATACCGCCTATTAATCCGCCAACTATATACAACCGGGTTCTGTCGGGTGTATTGGCGTATTTAACCAGCGCAGTGCCTTTGCCGGGGGTAGTATCTTTGGCCTTTTGGCGCAGATAATCCTTATATAGGATATAAATAATTATGCCCAGAAGAATAATCATGAATACGCTGAACTTGGTTTTGCTCTATATGCCAACCGATTGCCGAAGATGTGCTTTTTCGGGGTATTTGAAAAATATGGGTGGCCACAAAACAGCAAACATTTTGCCTGGGCAGTTAATAAAACAAAACGGGTTCCCAAATAAATGGAAACCCGTTTCTATTTTTCTGTACTAACAAATACTATTAGTGCTTGGCTGGCTCGGCAGGAGCAGCAGGCGTAGCAGCAGGGTCGTTAACAACACCGCTGATTTTCAATGTTTCGTTAGGGTTTTTAGCGTTCGAAGTAACCGTTACAGTTTTAGTAAATGGCCCTACACGGTTAATATCATAGTGAACTTTAATAGTGCCTTTATCGCCTGGTTTTACAGGATCGTTAGGGCAGGTAGGAACGGTGCAACCACAGCTGCCACGGCAGCTTGATATGATAAGTGGCGACTTACCTACGTTTACAAAATGGAATTCGCGGGTAGCGGCGGTTTCATCGCCTTTCTTTACTGTACCATAGTCAATGGTCATACTTTCCCACTTAATCTCAGGTGCGTTCGGGTCTGGAGCCGGTGTACCACCTGCAGGTTTGTCCTGCGCAGCCGCAAACAACGTCACACCTGCAAAGCTTAACATCAGGAATAACTTTTTCATTGTTCTTTGTTTAATTGTTTTAAAATAAGGTTATCGTTTCAGACTGTAACAAATGTAATGCCTTTTTCTGCTTAACATAGGTTTGACCCTCTTTGGTTTAACGTTTTTTTACATTGAACAAATTGAGTTCGGTATTAAAAACATTGATTTAAAGCACTCAATTTCAAAAATATACACATTAGCTCCTGATAATTATAAAATGGCTGAGTTAATTCACATTTACCAGCATTCAGCAAGCATTTAACCTGGCACATTTAAGGTGCAATTGCCATTTTATAGGCCTTACTTCATCATCCCGCCATAGTTTATCCAGCTTTGGTAAAAGCAACTCCAATGGGTCGCTTTGTTGTTTTGCAACATAACTGTTGTACGAAGACCAACTCCTTATATAATCCAGCCATTGGGCTTTAGTCCAGTCTCTTTCGCAAAAAAAATCAGGCGTTGCAATCTGTTTAAATGGAAAAGGCAACGTTTCGTACTTCTTCCTTACATACATCCTGCCATCGGGCCAATAATCCAGTAAAAAGCCATACATAAACCATTCCATTAGTTCATCAATGGCCGGGGTAATTCTGGCCTCACTATATGTCCACACCGCCAGTATGCCATTGGGTTTTGATACGCGTTGCGCCTCGGCATAAAACTCATCGTGCTTAAACCAGTGGGCGGCCGTGGCTACGGTTATTAAATCAGTACAATTATCGGGTAAGTTGCTATGCTCAGCGGTAGCTATGCGGTATGTTATATTGTCTTTTGCAACAGCGTTTTTAATTTGCTGTTCGCTTCCATCGGTGGCTATTACTTGTCTAAAGTACTTTGCCAGCGAAACTGCTGCCTGCCCGTTGCCAGTAGCACAATCCCAACATAATTCCTTTGCCGGGGCAATGCCAGAAAGATATTCAAACAGGCTTTCGGGATAGGTTGGACGTGCTTTAAAGTAAATTTCGGCCTGCTTCGAAAAATAATCCCTGAACTCCATTTTCACTTCATTTATATACAAAACAAGCACAAAAACCATCCAATTGCACCTAATTTGGATATAAATTAAAACGGAACTTTCGCAGCATCCCTATCAGCGAACTATACGCTAAAAACACAATGGAAACTTTAAAATAAAATTTTGTTTCCAACATTTTGTTCGCTTACATTTGCGCCCGCTTTATGAAAGAGAAACAGCAGTATAAAACACTGTTGGCCAAAAGCCGCGAGATGTTTATGAAGTATGGCCTTAAAAGCCTTACCATGGACGATATTGCCCGTGCGCTTGGCATGAGCAAAAAAACCATTTACCAGTTTGTTGAAAATAAGGGCGAGCTGATAAAGCTTACTTTGCTGGATTACCTGGAAGAAGAGCGTAAACAGTTAGATGCATTTTTAAAGCAATCGAATAACTCCGTTGATGAGTTGATTCAGATGTACCAATATTTTTTAGCTGTTACGCACGAATTCAATTCGGCCACTATTAATGATATGCAAGCCTATTACCCCGATTCGTGGGATGTATATAATGAATACAGGTTTAATTTCTTTTTAAAGAGGATAAACGCCAACCTCGAAACCGGGGTAAAACAGGGTTTTTACCGCAAAGAACTTAAAACCGATATTGTTTCGCGCTTTTTTGTGCTCGGTTTTGAAATGTTACTTAACCAAAAGCTTTTTCCGCAGGGCGAATTTGTATTTGTAGAGATTTACCGCGAGTTCCTTGACTACCATTTAAGGGGTATTGTTTCGGAGAAAGGATTAAAATACCTGGAACAACACAATTTATTCAAGGCATAAACGACAAGAAAGAAAGTGTAATGAAAACAAGCCTTTTAACCATAGCCTTAGTACTGGCAATAAATTTTGTCGGCGCCCAAAACGAAACGGTGCAATCTTTCACGCTTAAACAAGCGGTTGATTATGCCATTGATAATGCGAATTCGGTAAAAAATGCCCGGCTCGATGAAAAGAAAGCCAAGGCCTTTAACTGGGAAATTTTAACCCAGGGCCTGCCGCAATTAAACGGCAGTTTTGAATACGACCATTATTTTAAGGTACCCGAAGTACCCGCGTTTAATCAATACTTCGGGCCAACAAGCACTTTTTCGCAAATACTTGCAAGGCTTGAGTATATTGATGGAACAGGATTCCTTAATGGGGGGCCTTCTCAAAGTCCTAATGCTACGGTAAATACAAATGCACCTAACCCATCGGGCAATGGCAACGCCAATGTGCCACAATCAATTGCAACCACATTAAATAATAATTCCAGCGCTTTTGGCAGTGTATCGTTTGTATTGCCCAATGACATTACCACCGGCCTTACCTTAACGCAGCTGTTTTTTGATGCGCGCTATATGTTTGGTATAAAGGCGCGTAAAGATTTGTTTAAAACAAGCCGCCTTTCAACCGAGCTAAGCCAACAGGAAATAAGGTATAGTGTAACCAGAGCTTATTACCAGGCCGCCGCCGCGAGTGAATCAAAATCGTTACTGGAGCAGAACCTGAAGCTGATTGACACCCTTCTGCGCGATACCCGCGCCACTTATGCCCAGGGACTTATTGAAGAATTAGATGTAAACCGCCTTGAATTGGCACAAGCCACGCTTCAAAGCCAGGTAACCCTTCAAAATGGAATGGCACAGGTGGCCATGGCCAATTTAAAATTTCAGATGGGCCTGCCTTTGGATAATGAAATTGTATTGACCGAAAACCTGGAACAACTAAAATCGGAAGTTGACCTTGGTCTGTCAGCCGCTTTTAATGCCCAAAACAGGATTGAATACAACCTGCTGAATACCGCGATTACACTAAAAGGGTACGATGTTAAACAAAAACGTAGTGGTTATTTTCCAACTATTGCAGGCTTTTTAAATTATACAGGCAATGTGCAAACGCAGGCATTTAACGATATGTTTAAGGGAACCAATTGGTACCCGCAGGGTATAGTTGGCCTGAAAGTTAGCATCCCTATTTTCGATGCCGGGCAAAAATGGGCGCAGGTACAACAGGCAAAGCTGGAGCAACAAAAAGCACAGAATAATTTCGAGAATTTTAAACAGGCTGCCATGCTGCAATATCAATCCGCACAGGCAAATTTTAACTCGGCTTTAGCTGATGAAACAAACTCGCAAAAAACAGTTGACCTGAGCAAAAAGATATTTAACAAAAACGAAATTAAGTTTGCCAACGGGGCTGGCAGTAGTTTTGAACTGGTGCAAAGCGAACAGGAATTTACCACCAACCAGTTAAAGCACATGCAAAGCATTATGAACCTGTTAAATGCCAAAGCAGATTTAGATAAAGCAATGGGTGTAAAATAATTTTTAAAAAGGAACAGAATCCATACACAACAGTAAACTTCATTTACATGAAATTCTTAAAAATATTATCAGTAATAGCCATAGTGGCAGTAATAGCGGGTTGCAAAGGGAACGTGCTTGATAAAAAGAAAAAAGAGCTTGCAGAGGCCAAAGCCGATGTAAAAGACCTGAATACCAAAATTGAAAGCCTTGAAAAAGAAATCGCCACGCTGGATACCACTTTTAAGGTAGAACAAAAAGCCAAGCTGGTGCAGGTAGGCGATGTGAAAAAGGAAACCTTTAGACACTACATTGAAGTGCAGGGCTTTGTTGATGCCGAACAAAACGTTACTGCCCTGTGCCAGCAACCGGGTATTGTAAGCGCTGTTTATGTAAAACTGGGCGAACATGTTACCAAGGGCCAGTTGCTTGCCATTACCGAAACCACCAGCGCTGTTGAAGACCAACTGAGGGCTGCCCAGGTGCAGTTATCGCTGGCTACCACCGCCTATGAAAAACAGAAAAACCTTTGGGACCAGAAAATAGGCAGCGAAATACAATACCTACAGGTAAAAACCCAAAAAGAGGCGGCCGAAAAAAATGTTGACGCCCTTAAAAAGCAGCTTGAAATGACAAAGGTAATAGCCCCTATTGATGGAGTAGTTGACCAGGTAAACCTGCGCATTGGCGATATGGCAGCACCCAGCCAGTTAATGCCGGGCATACGCATTGTTAATGCCCAAAGCCTGAAGGTAAAAGCAAAGCTTGCCGATACTGATTATGGCAAAGTTAAAGCTGGCGATAAGGTGCAGGTTGAATTTCCTGACATTAATAAAACCATTGAAGCAACAGTTAGTTATGTTTCGCAAACCATTGATAC
>DASZPC010000421.1:0-5470 GCA_035550455.1 Chitinophagales bacterium
TTAATCAGTTGGTTCAGTTCGCCGGTGCTTACAAACTTATCGCGTGCTGCGCGTTCCTCAATGTGCTTAATAATTTTAATGGTGGTTTGCAGCCCTACATCCGATGAAACCAATGCCTCTTCAAGGCTATCAAGCACCTCATCATCCACTTTGGTTTTACCGGCTACAGCGCGGGTAATTTTCGAGAAAAAACCCTGCTTGGTTTTCTCAAGCCCCTTATCCAGGTCTTCCTTATGCTCCTTTGTAAAAAAACTAAACAATCCCATAACAAATAGATATTAGATATTAGACAAAAGATTAAAACCCTTCATAGGAAGTCCTTTCACAAAGAAAATCGGAAAGCAATTTAGGTAGCTGTGCGTCAACTAAAAATTTCACGATGCAATCCAGTATATACTTTTCAAATGCGCGAGTTTAGCAGCGTATTCAATGCAGGCCAAAAAATCTTCGCGTTCAAGGTCGGGGTAATCCTTTAACAATTCTTCAATGGTCATACCCGATGCCATCAGTTCCAGCATATTTTCAACAGGGTATCGCAACCCCTTTATGGTAGGCTTCCCGTGGCAAATATCCTGCTCAATTGTAATCCTGGATAATAATCCTTCTGCCATCGAATTAATTTTATCGCACTAATTTACGATTATTTATTCTTTACTTTTCCTATCCTTCCCAATACCCATATTAAAAACAAAAAAAGCATCCTCCGGTTGAAAGATGCTTCTGAAAATATCAATAGTATCAATTACTCTTTACCAGCCAAAAAATCCTGCACCTTATCTTTATGCACAATCTTTTCCAGGAAAGAATACTTGCTGCTTTTTCCTTTTATCGCCTTTATCACCTTTACATAATCCTTTGAACCGGCTACAGTAGCACGGTCGGTACGGGCGTTCTTTGAAATTTTTGCCATAACTCAATTATTTAATTTCTTTATGTAATGTTACTTTCTTAAGAAAAGGGTTGTATTTTTTCAACTCCAGCCTTTCGGTGGTATTCTTACGGTTTTTGTAAGTCATATAACGGCTGGAGCCTGCAATACCGCTTTCGCGTTGCTCGGTGCATTCCAGTATCACCTGTATGCGGTTGCCTTTCGATTTCTTTGCCATTGCTTTGGGGTTTCAGCGGGTTTATTAATTCAGCTTTATTTCGCCTTTTTTATTCAATTGCTTCAGGTAGCTGTAAATGCCTTTGCGGTTAATAGTGCGCAGGGCGGCTACTGAAACTTTCAGTTCAATCCATTCATCCAACTCCGGGATATAGAACTTCTTATTCTTTAAATTCGGTAAAAACTTACGCTTGGTTTTACGGTTCGAGTGCGACACAGAGTTGCCAAACAGTGGGCGTTTACCGGTTAATTCACATACCTTTGACATGACGTTTCTTTTTTGGAGGCGCAAATATGGGGTTATTTTTGCTAAATTCCAATACCCATCAAAAGAGTGCTTTTAAAAGCCCTTTTTATGGCAAAAAATGTGGATAACCCGCTGGCAATCCGCCAGATAATATAGCTTTGCCTTACACTAAAAACTACAGCGTGAAAGAAGGGTTTATTATTTACGGTTGCAACGGCTATACCGGAAAACTGATTAGCGAACATGCCGCCGCCCTGGGCCTTAAGCCCGTTTTGGCCGGGCGCGATGCACAAAAAGTTAAAGAACTGGCCCAAAAGCTACAACTGGATTACCGCGTTTTTGGCCTGGACGACCCCAAACAGGTAGCCGCCCAAATTGCCCCCTTTAAAGTAGTGCTGCACTGTGCCGGGCCTTTTATTTATACCTCTAAAATAATGGCACAGGCTTGCCTGGAAGCAGGCACCCATTACCTGGACATAACCGGCGAATACCAAGTGTTTGAATATATCTTCGGCCTGAATACCGCCGCTGAAAAAGCAGGCATTATGCTAATGGCCGGAACCGGCTTTGATGTAGTGCCCAGCGATTGCCTGGCCGCATACCTGGCTGAACAGTTGCCCGGCGCCGATAAACTTGAACTGGCCTTGTACATGAAAGGCGGGAGGATATCGCACGGAACGGCCATTACCGTAACTGAAAACCTGGGCCAAAAAACGCTGATACGCAAAAACGGCAGTTTGGTGGAAATACCCAATGGTAAACTAACCAAACAGATTGAAATTGACGGCAGCCGCCGCACCGGGGTAGCCATATCCTGGGGCGATATTTCAACCGCGTACCGCAGCACCGGCATTAAAAATATTACGGTATACAATGTATTACCCAAAAAGGTAATTGACAGTATGAAAATGAGCAATTACCTGGGTTTCTTTTTCAGGCTGGGCTTTGTTAAAAATTACCTGAAAAAGCAGATTAAAAAACGCCCCGCCGGCCCTACAGATGCCGAACGCCAGAAAGCCCGCAGCATGGTATGGGGTACTGTAACCGGTAAAAATGGTACCCGGAAATCGGCTTATGTTGACCTACCCGAAGGCTATACCCTTACGGCCCTTACGGCAGTAAAAATTGTCCAAAACATATTACAAAACCAGCCACCGGCAGGCGCCAAAACGCCCTCGCAGGTTTATGGCGCTAATTTTATACTCGAATTTGAAACTGTTAAGCGCTGCGACCTGTAAGCATAGGCCGGTACTAAACCCATTGGTTACCAACAAATAAGTTGTTGTTTAATACAAAACATTTTTGTTTTTTGCACGTATATAGAACCGGGTACACTATATTGTAAGTTAACATTTAATGCAGCCATTGTTTAACCGCCTGCCAAAAGTGGGTTTAAAAGTTGCTACAGGTGTGTTTATTTTGAAGCCCCCATGCCAATGGATGAGAAATTGATGAAAGACCAGTACTTTGTTTTGACCGGAAACTCCGGGGCCAAAACAAATATCCGTTTCCGCGATGTAGTGGAATGGACTAACGAGGGTGTGTACTGTGTTGATAGCGCCGGCATTATTGTTTATGCCAACCAGCGATTTTGCGATTGCCTCGGGTATAAAGAGAACGAAATAACCGGAAAGGAAATATTCGGGCTGATATATGGTGATGACCATAAAAAGCTTTCGAAAGCAAAAATGGAACTGCGCAAAAAGGGAATATCAGACAGCTACGATATACAACTGGCAAAGAAAAACGGCGACCCCATTTGGCTGCGTATAAGCGGCAAGCCTATTATTGATGAAAGCGGCGAATTTATGGGGTCGGTTGTGGTAAGTTCTGAAATTGGCAGGCAGCGCCGGTTAGAGGAAGAACTGACGATGGCTAAGGAAGAGTTGGAATCGAAAGTAATAGCCCGCACCCGGCAGTTGCTGGAGGCCAACCAAATGCTGAACGAAGAAATTAAGGAGCGGAAATTGGCCGAGATATCGCTGAAAAACAGCGAAAAGCGTTTCCGCGATATTTTCCTCAACTCGCCCGATGCGATATGTATTGAAAGTGTTGATGGCAAAATACTGGATGTAAACGATACCATGTGCCGCCTGCACGAGGCCACCCGCGATGAATTAATAGGCAAAACCGCCTATGAAATTTCACCGGCGAAGGTACACGACACCATACGCCAGCTGCGCCCAAGGCTGCTCTCGGGTGAGGTTACAAAATACGAAAGCGAATGCTTAACCGCGAAAGGAAATACCATTCCCATTGAAGTAAGCGCGGCCCAAATTGCCTATAAAGACCAACGCGCCTTGTTAATGCACGTGCGCGATATATCGGAGCGCCTAAGGCACCTGGAATTACAGCAAAAACAGAATGAAGACCTGGAGCAAAAGGTGAAAGAACGCACCCGCGAACTGGAAATGACCAACGAAAAAATGCAGCAGGAAATTGCCGAAAAAGCAAGGATACAAGCCGAACTGCAAGGCCAGAAAGACTTTTTGCGTTTGATTATCGACTCTACCCCCAACCTGATATTTGTAAAAGATAAGAAAGGCAAATACCTTTTAACCAACGAGGCTGTAGCACGCTTTTACAACATGCTTACCACCCAAATGGAAGGGCATTCGGATAACGAGGAAAACTTTAGCCAGCAAGACCTGGACCTTTTTAAAGAACAGGATGAGCAGGCACTGGCCTCGAAAAACGAAATGCATTTTCCTGAAAGGAACATCATTAACCGCGAAACCGGCAAATCGGTTTGGCTGCAAATGATTAAAAAAGCAATCCCCTCGGTAAGCGGCGATGAAACCAATATACTGGGCGTAGGTACCGATATTACGGCTATAAAAGAAGCTAAGGAGGAGTTAAGGCACTCTGAGCAGCTTTACCGCGAAATTGCCCGTAACCTGCCAAAGGCTGCCATGTTCATTTTTGATAAGGAAATGAAATACATACTTGCCGAAGGCCCCCTGGTAGGTATTGTAAGCCGCCCGAAAAATGAAATTGAAGGGCGTACGGTTTACGATTCTATACGCGAAAGCGACCGCGAACGGGTGGAAACCATTTACCGCAAAATACTGGAAGGCGAAAGCAGCGAGGCTGAGCAAACTTTTCAGGACCGCTCATTAAAAGTGTACCACCTTCCTATACGCGATGAGCAGGGCGATATAATTTACGGTATGGTAATGGTGTTCGATATTTCGGACTTAAAAGGCGTGCAAAGAGAGTTGGAACAACGCGCCACCCAGTTACAGCGTTCAAACGAAGAGTTGGAACGCTTTGCCTATGTGGCCTCGCACGATTTACAAGGCCCGCTACGCACTATTGCCAGCTACCTGCAATTACTTGAACTGCGCTACAAAGATAAACTGGATAAGGAAGCTATTGAGTTTATAGATTTTTCGGTGAAGGGCGCCAAACTGATGCAGCAACTGATACTGGACCTGTTGAACTATTCACGCATTTCATCAATACGCAAACCGTTTACCGAAACCGATGTAAACGAGGTGGTAAAAATTGTTTTAAAGAACCTTGAAAGCTCCATCCGCGCCAGTAAGGCACAGGTAATAGTAAGCGACCTGCATAAGGTAATAGCCGAGCCTAACCACCTTTACCAGCTATTCCAAAACCTGATTGATAACGCCCTTAAGTTTACCAGGGATAATACCCCGGTAATTAAAATATTCTCGATAGAGCACGATGAGTATTGGGAATTTATGGTAAGCGATAACGGCATTGGTATTAAGGATGAATACAAGGACAAAATATTCCAGATATTTCAGCGCCTGCACACCCCTGCCGAATTTCCCGGCACCGGTGTAGGCTTAGCCATTTGCAAAAAAGTGGTGCAACTGCATGGCGGCCAAATCTGGTTTGAATCATCGCCCGGCAACGGAACCACCTTCCACTTCACTATCAGTAAAAATGTGACCGAAGAGAATTAACGCCTGCGGCCCATAAGGCGCAACAGGAACAAAAACAGGTTTACAAAATCGAGGTATAAGGTAAGCGCCCCCATTATAGCGCCTTTTTGTTGTGTTTCGCTGTTGCTGAAACCTTCAAGGCTCATGGCTTTTAACTTCTGCGTATCATAAGCGGTAAGGCCCACAAAAATGAGCACGCCAAGA
>DASZPC010000422.1:0-8771 GCA_035550455.1 Chitinophagales bacterium
AAAACATCCTTGCTTTCAAGCAGGTTCTTTAAGTTGTTTTGAAAGTAGGCCGCTTCTTCTTTATCTGACAATACAAACAGGTGGTTAAAGTCGGTGCTTTTAAAAACGGCCGCTGCCACAAAAGCATCCTGCGAGCCGGTAAGGCCTTTAAGGTGTAGGTCTTCCGTTTCGGAAGCCTCATTACTTTTTTCTAAAAAGCTATGCAATTGCCGTAATTGCCCCGATTCGGCATAAACTTTCAGTATCTCTTCAATGTTCATATAAAACGCCAAGCCCCGCCAGAGGTATCTGCGGGGTTTAAATTTGTGCCGAAGATAGGCATTTTAAAAAATGACCGGTAAGTGTTAATGAAAAATTCAGGCAGTTAATTATTTTCAGGTTACAGCGGTTTGTATTATTATTACTCTACTAATTTTATAGACTTATGCTCGAAGTATTGCGACAGCCCTGGCACTGGTCAATAGCCGGGGTGCTAATTGGGTTAACGGTGCCCATTTTGTATTTAATAGGGAATAAGCCATTTGGTATATCTTCCTCGTTCAGGCATATATGTGCAGCCTGTTTACCGGCTGGGGTACCTTTTTTCGATTATGACTGGAAGCGCGAAAGCTGGAACCTGTTTTTCGTGTTCGGCATTTTTTTGGGCGGGGTTGTGGGCTCTACCTGGCTGGCCGATCCGAATCCTATAAAAATAGCACCGGTTACACAAAGCCAGTTAGCACAGTTGGGTGTAACCCAATTTACACAACTGGAGCCTACCGATATTTTTAGTTTCAAAGGCCTGCTTACTGCAAGGGGCTTTATCATGATTGTGGTGGGCGGTTTTTTGGTAGGTTTTGGTACCCGGTATGCCGGGGGCTGCACATCTGGCCACTCCATTACTGGCCTTTCAAACCTACAGTTGTCCAGTTTGATTGCCACTATATGTTTTATGCTGGGGGGCTTTTTTGTAACCTGGCTGGTATTGCCATTAATTTTTAAACTTTAAAACTAAGCTATATGCAGGCAAATGCAGGCGAAGAAGCAATAAACAATAGCCAAACCCGCGAAGATTTCATCGGTAACCTGAAATATATCCCTATAGGGCTTTTTTTCGGTATTGTTTTTGTGAAAGCAGAGATTGTATCATGGTTCCGCATTCAGGAAATGTTCCGTTTACAGGCGTTTCACATGTATGGGGTAATTGGTACTGCCGTTGTGGTGGCAGCTATTTCAACATTTTTAATTAAAAGGCTAAAACTAAAAACCATACATGGTGAAGAAGTTGTTTTTCGTAACACGCCTTTTCAAAAAGGGAATATAATTGGCGGGTTGATGTTTGGTTTTGGCTGGGCTTTAACGGGCGCCTGTCCGGGACCTATGTATGGTTTGGTGGGAAGCGGTTTTTTTGTTTTTTTAATAGCTATTGCCAGTGCCGTGTTTGGCACGTTTATGTATGGGCTGCTTAAAAACAAATTACCACATTAAAAATGGCGATGATTTTTTTTAATATCAGGGGTGTACTGCCGATTTATTAGGGCTAATAGTCGGTTTTTCTAAATTTAAGTTGCAATTTAGTACTCCCTTTTCTCAGCAATATGGCATTAAACGTTGCTCTTGTTAAGTTACCTTCCTTAATGGCTGCCAAAAGCCTTAGCTTTCATGCTTCGGTTCCTTCTTTGGGTTTGGCATACATTGCAGGCGCTATAAAGGCTGCAGGCTATAATGTATATTCTATTGATGCAGTTGGCGAAGACGTTCAGAACTACCGCATTTATAAAAAGAACACAAAGCTATTGCTGCATGGCCTTAATGTGGCAGAAATAGTGCAACGCATTAAGCCGGGCACTGATGTTGTTGGTATCAACAACATCTTTTTACACGAGTACCATTTACTAAAGGATTTATGTAATGCTATAAAAGCCAAACACTCCGGCATAAAAGTTATTGTTGGCGGCGAAAACGCCACTTCATTATGGCAGCAGGAACTAAATGATATTGCCGGTATTGATTTTATTGTAATGGGCGAGGGCGAAACAAAAATTACCGATCTTCTTTTTGCCCTTGAAAATAATTTAGACGCCGATAAGGTAGAGGGTATTGCTTTTTTAAAGGATGGCAAACCATACAAAACGGCAAAGCGCGAGCGCTTGAAAACACTTGAAGGCCTGCCCCGCCCGGCATGGGATGTTTTTCCACTTGAAGTGTATATGGATGCGGGCCTTAATAGCGGGGTAAACAGGGGCCGGTCTATACCCATGCTTACCAGCAGGGGCTGCCCTTACCAATGTAAATTTTGCTCGGCGCCTGAAATGTGGACCACCCGGTATGTAACCCGGGAGCCGGTAGATGTGGTAAATGAGATGGAAGAGTATGTAAAAAAATACAAGATTGTAAATGTCGACTTCCAGGATCTTACCTCGTTTATTACCAAAAAATGGATAAAGGAGTTTTGCGAATTAAAAGAGGCCCGTGGGCTGGGTTATATTACCTGGCAAATACCGCAGGGTTCGCGGAGCGAGGTAATTGACAACGAAAGCGCCGAACTGCTTTACCGTTCGGGATGTTGCAATTACACTTTTGCGCCCGAATCGGGTTCAGAAAGGCTGATTGCCATGATGAAAAAAAAGCTGAAGGTTGACCATGTGGTAGAAGCCATGATGATAGCCAAGCGGCACAAAATGAATGTGGATGCCAATATCATTATTGGTACGCCCGATGAGGAATGGTACGATTTATGGCTTACTTACAAAATGATAATCAGGTTTGCCGCAGCAGGCATTGATGGTATAGGAGTAATGCCTTTTGGCCCGTACCCGGGCAGTGAATATTACCACCTGCTTTCGGAAAACGGTATGCTTAATTTTAACGAAGAGTATGTTTATTCTTCGTTATTGCGTGCTTCAACCAGCATTAAAAGCTATAATGTTCGCTTTAAGCCCTGGCAGATAATTTTTGTGCAGTACATGTTCCTGTTTACTTTTTACGGCTTATTGTACCTGCTCCGCCCCTGGCATTTTATTCATAGTGTAAGTAATGCCATGCACGACAGGGAGGAAAACATCATGGACCAGTTTCTTACAACCAAATTCAAGCAGCTTCGTAAATGGGCCCGTTTAAGGCGTTCAGAAACTGCTTTTTCTGATTAATGCGAATTTGTAACTTTCAATATAGGCCTTAACCCAGCCAGGAATTTTTTTCGATGTGGGTTAGCAATGGGTGTTTATGAGTAAGCCGCGAGTTTTTTTAGCTGATTTAAAGCATAACTATACAGGAGTGCTTACCAGCGATTCAATGCCGCTGGGTATCGGTTATATGAAAGCAGTGATGGATCGGGATGTGAGGGAGGTGGATTCCACCTTGTTTGTTTACCCGGATAAGCTACTGGCGCAGATTAAACTGAGCCCCCCCGATGTTTTAATGCTTACTAATTATATGTGGAATGAGGCGCTTTCGCATCATTTTGCAAAACTTGTGCGACAGTATAATCCTGATGCACTGATTGTAATGGGCGGCCCCAATATACCCATCGAAGCACAACGGCAGGTGGAGTATGTTAAGCGGCATCCGCATATTGATATTTATGTAACCGGCGAAGGTGATTTTCTTGCTGCCGAAATTGTATCCCGGTTTCTTGACGCAGGTTTATCTCGTAAAAAGGCACTGGAGTATAATTTTCACTCATCGGTTTACAGGTATCAAAATGAAGATATAATAGTTAATCCCCTAAAACCGCGCACACGGCAATTAGATGACATTCCTTCGCCATGGCTTACAGGGGTTATGGACGATTTTTTTGATGGGAAAATGGCGCCTTTAATTGAAACCAACCGGGGTTGCCCGTTTACCTGTACTTTTTGTGTACAGGGAACCAAATGGTACACAAAGGTCAATTACTTCAGCCTCGAAAGGTTGAGGGGGGAACTGCATTATATTGGCCGTACTATCAATAAAAAATGTTCTGGCCAGCGTAACCTCAAAATTGCTGATGCGAATTTTGGAATGTATGAAAGGGACGAAGAAATAGCCACATACATTGCCGGGGTGCAGAGGGAATTCAATTATCCTCTAATTATTGATGCCACCACTGGAAAAAACCATGCAGAGAGGATAATTAAAGCCGTTGAAAAGGTAAACGGGGCCTTAATTATGTATCTTGCTGTACAGTCAATAGATGAAAACGTGCTTGCCAATATAAAGCGCCACAACATCAGCCTGCAGGCATACAGTAATATTCAAATGTACCTTAAGGCAAGGGGTCTGCGCTCTAATTCCGATTTAATTTTGGCCCTTCCCGGCGAAACGTTGGAAACCCATTTGAATTCGCTTAAATGGCTTGTTAATTCTGGCACTGACAGGATAACATGTTTCCAGGCGCATTTATTAAAAGGGTCTGAACTGGAGTCTCTTGAATCAAGGGCTAAATTCCAGTTCACCACTAAATACAGGCTTGCCCCCAGGCTTTTTGGCGAATATGAAGAAAAGGTGTTTGATATTGATGAAGTAATAGTTTCTACAAACAGTTTTACTTATGCCGATTATTTGACAGCAAGGAAATATCATTTTGGTATTTCGGTGTTGTGGAATGGGTTACGTTTTGAGGGGCTTATAAAGGTTTTAGAAAGAATGGGCGTTGAAAAATGGGCCTGGCTGGATTTTTTGATACAGAACCTGGATAAAACCGATATGGCTGAAATACGCCAATTGTTGAGTGACTTTATTGCCGAAACGGAGCATGAATTATTTGATAGTAGCGAAGCAGTAGTGGAATACTATTCCCATAAAGAGAATTTTGAACTTTTGAAAAAGGATCAGGCAGGCGATAACCTGATTTATAAATACAGGGGCATTGCGGTTTTTTATTTTTGGGATAAAATTTGTGAGTTCGTTTTTTCAAATACACTTGCGTTTCTTCATAAATCGGGTTTTGAGACAGATGGGGCGTTTGCTGCTTTTATGGAGGAAGCCACAATATATTTTACTGCTTTATATGCACATGGGACAAACGGCAAAGAGTTTCTTGCAGATAAAACGAACGCTTTCACTTATAATGTTGGTGATTTAATGAAGCTTGATTCCCTTACCGATTTTGAAAGCCTTACGATTAAAGATGGCATAAGCCTTAAATTCTATTTGCCCCAGGATAGCCTTGCCAATATTGAAGATTCGTTGAAGATATGGAACTACACGCCTGAAAGTTTCTCAATGTTCGTGCGCCGTATTGACCACCGGCTGTTAACAAAACATGTTGAAGCTATGGTTAACGTTTAAAGAAACGGACTAAGGCTATTCGTTGTATAACCGGTATAAGTGAAAAAATATTAGCCTTTGACACATCTGTCTTGCGTGGTGTATAATTCAATTCAACAACTTTATAGCTATACCGTTTTGCAAGGGCGGTACAAATAATTTCGTGGTCAATATCAAAGTTTTTTGCATTTAACGCTCCGGAATATTTCTGTAAATTAAATACATGAAAACCCGAGCATGTATCTATAAAGTGCTCGTCAAACAACGAGTTTACAAGGTATGTAAGGAGTTTGTTGGCAAGATAACTTCTTGTTGGTAGTTTGTTGTTAACCCTCTTTCCAATAATAAGATCATATTTATTGTAGTATGGTTCAATCTTTTTTATTTCGCTTGCATTAATCGTATTGTCGGCATCTGTAACTAGTAAATGTGTAAAGTTATTTTCAATAGCATAGATTATACCTTCTTGTATCCCATATCCCTTGCCTTTGCCATTTCTGTATATAACAGGCACGTTTTCACTCTTTGATATAGCTACGGTTTCATCTGTTGAGCCAGCATCTGAAATTACAACCGGTAAATTCAGCTCTTTAATTTCTTTAAGCATTATTCTCACACTTCCAGCCTCATTCAACGTTGGTAGTAATACAAGTAAACTCATTTGGTACAGGCATTTTGCGCGTAGATAATGAAATCTCCGGTTTCCATTTGCTTTATAAGCAATCTGGTTTTTGTCAGGTATAATCTTATGTTCTCATCACCTTGTATGTGTTTTAGGTAAATAACGTGGGTAAAGCCCGTACGCCTTTGCAATTCAAATAAAACTGAATCAGAAGTCAGGCCAGCAATTAAAGAATCTGAAATTATCCGGTCTTCCGATAAAAAGCCATTTGCACCATTTACCGTGTTTTGTTTGTTAAGCGTTTGCCAATACATATAACGGTATTCGTTTTTAATACCGTTAGCCGTTTCCGCAGGGTATTGGGGGAACATAGGCATTGCTGAAGGTAAATTCAGTATTACAGAATTGTGTTGTTTTTGGGTATAGTTCAAATAACCTTCGGGGGGTAAAAGAAATTGCCGGGTAATAACGGGCAGGTTGGCAGGTGTATTTTCAATGGCAACTACTATTATGCTCATTACCAAAAAAGTGTTTTTAAAAGCGACCTTTGGTAATAATCCATACAATTTGCTTATTCCATAGCCGGCAAACATTGTTAATGGTATCAATGTTATAAAAAAAGCACGGCTGAGGTGTTTCAACTTATAAAACAGCGGCCATTTGGCATATAGATAACCCAGCGGTAATAACATATCTCTGCCTTTTAATTCTATATATGGGCCCAGTGCTATTAATATTCCTGTAATGCATAGTATTAGTAATAACCATTTCTGTTTTTTGAAGGAAATAAAGCCAATTGCAGCAAAGATATAATAGGCAAACCCCATAAAAGCCGCATGGTGTAATTCAATCCAGGTTCCAGCATCTTTGTTACTGCCATATAGAAGATTGCCGGGCAATGGTTTTGTAAAATCACTGCTGCTTAGCGAAAGTGTTTTTAATGCCCTCAGGTCGCAGAACACGCTATATATATTGGGTATGTACGAATGGAGCAGGTAGAACCATACAAAAGGGGCGGCTATAGCCATTGCCAGCAGCATGGCTGGCAATATGGTTTTTATTTCTTTTATTGCCTGATGAAGTTGGTTTAAATTCCACAAAAAAATAACTGTGTAGGCTATAAGGCCAAAAACAAAAAAATAGCTGGAGAAATATATTTGAAGCGCCATTAGTATAGCTGCGCTGTAAAAGTATTTACCATTTCGTGTAATGAAATACTGTAAGAAAAAGGATAGGGATAAAAGGGTGGGGAAAAATACCAAGGCGTTTTGATTATCAATGTTGGCATATATAAAGCAGGAGAAGTTTAATAAAAGCCCACTGATAAAGCCTGCTGAATTATTATTAGTTACCCGCAGGGTTAACAGGTAGAGCGACCAACTGTTCAGGGTGAAAACTGTAACCAAAAAAAAATAGTATGCCCAAAGGTCGGGGAGGGACATAAGTTTGTACAGAAGATAAATGATAGCTGAGCCATAGGAGGGTTCTCCTAACAAAGGCATTCCCCCCTTCGGGTACATAATCAATCCATTTGGATGATGTAAAAGCCAGCACGATAAATTATTAATAAAATAATTGAACTCGGCCAGGTAAAGTATTACATCTGACTGCCCTGGGAAAGCGCTTTGTAAAGGATACTTTATAAGCAATGCAGCAGCCAACAGGTAATATACGCCACCAATTTTCCACCCGGTAATATTCTTTTCGGTTTTCAAAAAATAGTTGCTTTTCTTCTCCGGCACTAAATTCCGGTTTTTTCTTTAATGGCGTACTATTTTGTGCTCAACCGATAACTGGGCAAAAGGAAAGTTTTGCGCAATTCCGTTTTTATGTGCTACAAGATAGTAGCCAACCTTTCTGCTGGTATCGGCAGCCACAAAACAGGCATCTGGGGCACTTCGTATAGCATATAAAGCGGGCATGGTTAGGATATAATTCGTATTGCCGCGGGTGTTGTTAAGTGTAGTATCTGAAACGGATAATGCAATAAAGTTTCCATCAATATTTAAACTTGCCCGTCCTATTTTTTTTGATTTGGCGGCTACAAGCCATCCGCTTTGTGTTTCACCTATATAGTTAACCTGCCTATTCAGCATTTGATTTTTTTCCGGGGGTATAATTTCGCACACAAAGGGGTTTATGTAGTGTATAGTACCAATACTAAAATTTTTATTGCTGTCGCCGTCAGTCTCAATTTGCACGTTGGTGTTGTCCGCAGGCCGTTTAGCCAATGGAATAAAAATAAGGTCGTGGTAATTACTGGTAGTCAGCAATAAGGTATTTATATTGTCTTTTTTCAGGTCAGCTTTAATAATAAACGCAATATTCTGCTCGGGATGTGGATTTTTGAAAAGTAAGCCCATTAATTGCCCATTAGCTGTGAAACATATACTGTCGTAATTGGTTAATAAAGGCTCATTCGTTGGCAGGGCCATGCTGTCGGTTTCTGCTTCCTGCATGGTGGTATAACTTAACGTATCGGGGGTATGAGTAATTAAGGATGACAACTCTTTTGCCAGTAAAAAAGCACCCGTTCCGGAATAGTGATAGCGGGGCATACGGTAAACTGCCTTATTTTGCTTAGCAACATTTGTAATTACAGGCTTCAGCATTTCTATGTTTGCGAAGTTACCGCGGTTTAATATGCCTTCAATGGTACTGTCATTGGCTATTACAATAGTTCTTTTACATTGTTCCGAAAACTTTTTAATAAGCAGGGTATATAGCTCTTCAGCCTCTGCATATCTGGTTGTCTTGCGATATGTATCGGGGCGATAATAAAAAGGGTTATAGTGCTGTTCAAAGCCATATTCGGTAAAGGAGTTGAAAAAAACCTTCAAAAACTGTGGGGTTTTTACATCGTACCGCAGATAGGCCCATGATTGAAAGAACCTGTAATAGTTTTTAATCGCCTCTTCGC
>DASZPC010000423.1:0-1538 GCA_035550455.1 Chitinophagales bacterium
ATACGGTTTTATAACGATGATGACCTTGAACGCATTGTTGATGCTATTGCCGGCGCCTGATTGCCCTTGCTGTTTGTTACCACTGATATGCGCAGAAACCGGAACGGAAATATGAAAATGCTTTGCGCAAAGCCCCTGTTATTTTTTTTATGTGCGCTTTTGCTTACCGCAGCAAAGCTTTCGGCGCAGCAGGTAATTTCAACGCCTGATACAACCGGCAATACTGTTGTAGCGGTTGATTCGGCGGCACCGGTGGCTGTCAAAAACGATTCATTGAGTTCTTTATCGGGTTTTGGTTCTTCTACCGATTCGCTGAAAAAGAAACCATACCGGCACAGCCCTTTAAAGGCTGCTTTGTTTTCAGCAGCGCTTCCTGGCCTGGGCCAGGCTTACAACAAAAAGTACTGGAAAATACCAATTGTGTATGCAGGTTTCGGCGGCCTGGCCTATGCGGTGTATTTTACTTCGGTAAATTTTAACGGCTTTAAAAACGCTTACCGGGCACAGGTGGCTGACCCGCCCAATACCAATGCCTCGTACCAGGGTGTTTACGATGCGGCCACCCTGAAAGAGTACCGCGATTATTATAAAAAGTACCTGGATATAGCAGCCATTGGCATGGGTGTATGGTATATTTTAAATATTGTGGATGCAACGGTAGATGCCCACCTGTTTGAATGGAATATGAAAGACGACCTGAGTGTTTCCTGGCAACCGGCTATGCTTACAACCGGTACTAATTATACATCAGCCTCGGCCGGTGTTAAAATTTCCATACATTTTTAAAATAGCCGCCAGTGCTTTCAGTACTGGTAAATATTGGCGAAATTAGCGTGATTAGGTGTTGCCGGTGGCGGGCTTTTTCTTAACCTGAATAATCTTTTAATCCTGATGAAAAGAATATCTACCCTGTGCCTGGTTGTTTTATTGTTATTGGCAAACGCATTGCATGCACAGCGTAAATACAGGGTAATAAGCGTACCGGTGAACAAAAATGGCCGGCAGATGCGCGACCCCTGGACCGGTGGAATGGACTCCCCACAGTTTTCTGAAGGCGATTTAAACCACGATGGCATACCCGACCTTTTTGTTTTCGACAGGGTAGGAGGCAGGGTACTCACTTACCTGGGTAATGCTGGCGCTGTTGATACCATGTTTACTTATTCGCCGCAATATGAGAGGTTGTTTCCGCAGGATTTGCAAAACTGGGCGGTGTTGCGCGATTATAACCACGATGGCATACCCGACATCTTTACCTATGCCAACTCATCAAACGGGCCCGGCATTAGGGTTTTTAAGGGAAGCATGGTAGATGGGCTTATTCATTTCGACCTGGTTTGCCCCCTGATTGTTTATTCAGATGGTGTCTTTTCAAATTATGTGTTTGTAAACATTGCCGATTTTCCGGCCATAGTGGATGTTAACCACGATGGCGATATAGATGTGTTGGCCTACGACAGGTTTGGCTCGGCTATTGGCTATTACGAAAACCAACATGCTGAAAATACAGCTAATCCGGCTTATGCGCTAGATTCATT
>DASZPC010000424.1:0-1607 GCA_035550455.1 Chitinophagales bacterium
TGAGCTTAATTACCGGCACAATAATTTCTTCGAGCGAAATTCCGCCGTGCTGAAAGGTGTCTTTATAATAATTTACAAAGTGGTTATAGTTGTTGGGGTAAACCAAAAATTTATCTTCCTTGGCAAATATGTATGTAGAACTAAGGCGCGATTTGGGCAAGCCAATTTCTTCGGGGTTTTTAACGGCATATACATCGCGGTCTTCATAATTCAGGTTTTTGCCCGTTTTGTAGCGGATGTTGGTGGTGGTTTCGCGGTCGCCTATGCAACGCGAGGGGTCCTGCACACGCACTGTGCCGTGGTCGGTTGTCAATAATATATTAATGTCTTTATCGGCCAGTTTTTTCAGCGCGTTCTGTAACGGCGAGTGGTCGAACCAACTGGCTGCCAGCGAACGGTAAGCGGCTTCATCGCTTGCCAACTCTTTTAAAACTTCCATTTCGGTACGGGCGTGGCTAAGCATATCAACAAAGTTGTACACTATTACAGTTAGTTTATTGTTCAGGTAGTTGGTAATATTGGCTTCCAGTATTTCGGCATCGCGGTGGTTGGTAACCTTTACGTACTGGTGCTTTATAGGTTCGCGGAATGTTTTCTTTAAAAATGATTCTAAAAATTCTGATTCATGCAGGTTTTTGCCGCCCTCATCATCATCATTCTTCCAAAGGTCGCCAAACTGCTGCTGTATTTGCAGCGGGGTCATGCCTGCAAAAATAGCGTTGCGGCTATACTGGGTGGCAGTAGGTAAAATAGCGTAAAACGAGTCTTCTTCATCAACTTTATAGTTTTCCATTACCATACTTTGTATGGCTTTCCACTGGTCGTAACGCAGGTTATCTATCAAAACCAGGAAGGTTGGCTTATTATCTTTTAACAGCGGGATAAGCTTATTGCGCAACAGGGTATGCGACATTATAGGGGTATCGTCACCAGCCTCGCTGTTTATCCAGCGCTTATAATTTTTTATCACAAATTTGTTGAACTCTTTGTTTGCCTCTGATTTTTGCGAATCAAAAACCTCTACCATGCTCGAATCGGACTTGTTCAGTTCAATTTCCCAGTAAACCAGTTTTTTATAAAGTTCCACCCACTGTTTATAATCCAGGTTATCCTGCATGGCCATAAACAGCTTTTGAAATTCCTGCTGGTAAGAGGAGGTTGTTTTTTCAGAAACCAACCTTTCGTTATCAATTATCTTTTTAAGGGTAGAAAGTATTTGCTGCGGCTTTACAGGCTTAATAAGGTAATCGGCTATTTGCGAACCAATAGCTTCTTCCATCAGGTTTTCTTCCTCATTTTTGGTAATCATAACCACCGGCACATGGGTGTTTATTTCCTTAATGCGCGAAAGGGTTTCCAGGCCTGTAAGGCCGGGCATACTTTCATCTAAAAAAACAACATCAATCCCGCGTTCGGCCACTTTATCAATGGCATCTTTGCCATTGGTAACAGGGGTAACTTTATAACCTTTATTTTCGAGGAACATGATAGAGGGCTTCAATAAATCAATCTCATCATCGGCCCAAAGGATATTTATCTGACTCATAATTTACTAAGCTGGCTTTTAATTTTCGGTGTTAAAACAATAATACATCTATAAAGTTAAA
>DASZPC010000425.1:0-3797 GCA_035550455.1 Chitinophagales bacterium
TCTGTCCTTACACTGGCAGGTTTATCCATCACCTGCTCCTCCTTGTATTCAAACTGGTCGGGAATCATACAGCGGGCATAACAATGGCCGGGTATGGCATCGGGTGGATAATCGGGCACCGGTTCTTTTGTGTTTTGATAAGAAGACGGTAGTTCTTCCGATTGTTCAGGAACATTGTTGTTATCTGAATTTACAGGGGGCTGTTGTATGTTTTGCGTGGCGCTGGCCTTAGGGTAAGTTGTTTTAACCGCAGGTTGTGTTTGTGGTTTCGGCTGCTCGGCCGGTATGTTGGGTGGTATGGGCACATTAGGCCCTCCATCCCATATTACGGCATTCGGGTTTTCCTTCTTGTATTTTTCAAGGTCGGGGTTGCCGGTATTAATGAAAATTTGAGCATTAACTGCTATGCTAAACAATAAAGGCGGGACAACTGCTAAAATCTTCATTTCGGTTGCAAATATGGAATTTTTATTGAACGCTCAAAGGTATGCATTAAACAAAAAAGGGGGGTAAATATTTTCAAAGCACTTACAAACAGTTTATAATTGCCGGTGTTCAACTTTATAAGCATGGCCAATACTGATTTACTCCAAAAAACTATTGAAACAGCCTGGCAAGACCGCCAACTTTTACAAAAGGCCGAAACACAGGCGGCGATAAGGGAGGTGGTTGAACTGTTGGATAAAGGGGCTGTACGCATTGCTGAACCCGGCGGCGATGGCTGGAAAATAAACGAATGGCTTAAAAAAGCGGTTATCCTGTACTTTCCTATTCAGCAAATGGAAACTATTGAAGTAGGGCCATTGGAGTTTCATGATAAAATACCATTAAAAAATAACTATGCTGCTTTGGGGGTAAGGGTGGTGCCCCACGCTATAGCCCGTTATGGCAGCTACCTTGAAAAAGGGGTTATTCTGATGCCCAGCTATGTGAATATTGGCGCTTATGTGGGCGAAGGTACAATGGTTGATACCTGGGCTACGGTAGGTTCGTGTGCACAAATAGGCAGGCATGTACACCTTAGCGGCGGTGTGGGTATTGGCGGTGTACTGGAGCCGGTGCAGGCCGCCCCGGTGATAATTGAAGACAACTGCTTTATCGGTTCGCGCTGTATTGTGGTGGAAGGGGTGCGCGTGGAGCGCGAAGCCGTGCTGGGCGCCAATGTGGTGCTTACCATGTCAACCAAAATAATTGATGTTACCAAACCCGAACCGGTTGAATACAAAGGTATAGTGCCTGCCCGCTCGGTGGTAATACCCGGTAGTTATACCAAGGACTTTCCTGCCGGTAAATACCAGGTGCCATGTGCTTTAATAATTGGTACCCGCAAGGAATCAACAGATAAGAAAACCTCGCTTAACGATGCCCTGCGCGAACACAGCGTAGCGGTTTAATAAAACTTATGCCCGTCTTAAAAATACATATACTTCAACACGAACCTTTTGAAGGGGCGGGGCTAATTGCCGACTGGGCTGCTGAAAAAGGGCATACTACAACCATAACCCTTGTTTACGAAAAACAACCCTTGCCCCCGGGGCCTGATTTTGACTGGCTGGTAATAATGGGAGGGGGGATGAGCGTAAACGATGAAGATAAATACGATTGGCTTAAACCCGAAAAGCAATTTGTGCGCCGGGTTATTGAGGCCGGCAAGGTGGTTATTGGTATTTGCCTGGGCAGCCAAATGCTGGCTAATGTGCTGGGTAAAAGGGTTTATAAGAACCCGGTAAAGGAAATTGGATGGTGGCCGGTGCAATTAACCGATGCTGGCAAAAAATCTGACTTTTTGACGCCCGGGTGGGATGGGCAGATGTTTTTCCACTGGCATGGCGAAACCTTTGATTTACCCGATGGCGCCCAACACCTGGCAATAAGCGAGGGGTGCAAAAACCAGGCATTTAGTATTGGTAAGCGCATTTTCGGGTTTCAGTTTCACCCCGAAACCAACCTGCAAACTTTACATCAAATGGTAAATTCGGGCAGCCGCGAAATGGTAAGGGATAAATTTGTAATGGAGCCAAACGAGGTATTAGCGAACGAACACGCAATACAAACTACCCAACCCCTTGTTTATGGGTTGCTTAATAAAATTGTAGCGGCTAATAATAGCTAAAAACAGTTATTCTGCGGTAGTGGGGTCAATAACCTCCATTACCTCGCTAACTTTGTTCGCTGGAAAACCTCCCTGCATGGCATGTTCTCTTATAAGCGTTTCGTTAGGGGCTATGTAAACACAGTAAATTTTATCGCCGGTTACATAACTGTGTATCCACTGTATGCTGGGCCCCAGGCTGTTTAATACGCCGCACGATGTTTGCGATATGGCTTTTAATTGCTCGCCGGTTAGCTGGCCTGCACCGGGTATTTCGCGTTCAATTAAGTATTTAGGCATGGTTTGGGTTTTAAGTAAAGTTACTCAAAACCTTTCATTACATGCTTTTTTAATGGAAGCTTAATTTTAATCAGGGCTGCTTGGGCAGGGTAAAGAAGAAGTGGCTACCCTCGCCTTTTACCGACTCTGCCCATATATTGCCACCATGTTTTTCAACCACTTTTTGGCAAATGGTAAGGCCTATACCTGTTCCCTGGAATTCAGTATCGGTGTGCAAACGCTTGAATATTTTGAAAATCTGCTGGGCATACTGCTGGTCAAAACCAATACCGTTATCTGATATTTCAAATTGCCATTCGCTTACTTTATCGGTAACCTGCACCCGCACTTTCTTTTCCTTGGTAAGGTTATACTTAATACCGTTTTCAATCAGGTTTTGGAACAGCTCTGTAAGCATGGTTTCATTGCCGGTTACGGCAGGCAGCGGGTCGCAAATAACCTCGGCGTTATTGGCAATTATGGTATCCGTTAAGCCTTTACATACTTTCTTCACAACGTTCTCCAGCGAAATACCAGGCGTAAGGCTTATCTGCTGGTCTAACCTCGAATACTGCAATATATCGCGTATAAGGTCGCTCATCTTGTTCGCCCCATCTATCGAGAAATTCACAAACTCAGCGGCCTCGGCGTTCAATGTCTCTCCATGTTTCTTTTTAAGCAGCGTTAAATACGATATAATAGTGCGTATAGGCTGCTTCATGTCGTGGCTAACCACATAAGCAAATTCTTCCAGTTCCTTGTTCGATTGTTCCAGTTTCTTGGCTTTGTGCAATAACTCGTTTTGTGCTAATTTCAGGTCGGTAACATCACGAAGGATTACCAGGTACTCGTGTGCTTTAAATGGCGCAATAATCGCCTTAAAGTAACGGTCCTTGTATATCGTCATATCGTGGTACTCAAAAGCAGCCGCACTGCCCGATTCAATAACCTCATGCAGGCTGTTTTTAAACATCTGCGCAATATTATCGGGCAATACATCGCCAAAGGTTTTGCCTATCAGGCCGTAATCCGGTATATAATCGGGCAGGGTAGAGGCATTGTTGGTGCCGGTAAATTCCCCGTTTTTGTTAATAATATACAGCCAGTCGGGCAAGGCGCGTAAAATCGATTCGTTGGTTAACTGTGCTTCGTGCAGGCGTAACTCGGTACGCATCCTGGTAAACGCGCTGGAAACCATGTTGCCCACCAACCCAAAGAAACTTTGCGGGGCTATATCGGCAAAAATATCAAACACAAACACCACAAAACCATTTACAATATTTCCGCTCTGCACCGGTATCAGGTAAAACTTTTTGCCGGGCAAAGAATCAGAAGTAAGCGCCTGTATATCAAAAAGGTGCGCTGCATCGTAAAAGCTGCCGTGCGCCCCTTTGCCCCCTCGCAACGAGCGCAAGAAAGCTACTAA
>DASZPC010000426.1:0-4252 GCA_035550455.1 Chitinophagales bacterium
CGAGAAAGATGAAGAAAGCGGCGAAATTACTTTTGCCCACCATCCTTTCTGCTCCCCGCACCTGGATGATATGCAGTATTTCGATACCGACCCACTGCGCGTGCGTGCCCAAACCTACGACATGGTTTTAAACGGCAATGAAATCCTTTCCGGTTCTATCCGTATCCACCAAAAGCAGGTACAGGAAAAAGTATTTGCCAAATTAGGATTGACTGATGAAGACCGCGAAAAGAAATTTGGTTTTCTGCTCAACGCGTTCCGTTTTGGCGCCCCGCCCCACGGCGGCTGTGCCTTTGGCCTAGATAGGCTCGTTATGCTGCTTAGCGGTGGCGAAACTATTCGCGATGTAATTGCCTTCCCGAAAACTTCTGGTGGCCGCGATTTAATGATGGATGCCCCCACACCGGTTGATAAAAAGCAACTGGATGAGCTGGGCATTTCGGTAAAACAGTCCTGAAATACAGGGTTCGTTTTACTTCTGTAGGCGCTGTTTAATCGTGATTGTCTAACGGGTTGTGAAGCGGGTCTGCATCTTTAACCGGAAACAGCGTTTCAAACACTTCCTGCAATTTTTTGGCAGCTTGTTTCGAAAACATACCTGCCAGGCAGGCTAGTGACATAATGCCAAATGGGTTAAATGGTGGTGCTTCGCCGGGCTTGTTATCCTCTTTTGGTTTTTGGGTGGTTTCAATAGGCGCACTGGTTGTTGTGGCGGTATGTAGGCTGTCTTTAGTTGAGTCGTTTGTGGCGGTGGCTATTACGGCAGCATTTTCAATCTTCGCCGGTTTAACGGCCATCTCAGTGCTATCCTGTTTATTGTTGTTGGCCGCTGGTACTGGCGTGTAGGTAACAATACCGCCACGTATGGCGGTATATAGTATAATGGCAATAGCCGAACCTATAAAGGGCCTCATAAAATACCAGGGCAACCATTGTATATAAAGCTTTTGGTTCCCTAAAAACGATACAAACGAGGTGGCTACATGTACCAATGCCCCCAAGGCGCCCCCCAGCGCCACTAACATAAAATAGCGTTGTTCTTCGTTATTAAAAGCTGCGGCATTTTTCCCCGGCCAATAATATATTATCATGTAAATAATACCGCTTATCAGTGCTATGATAAACAGAAACGTCAGCACATTAACAGCCGGTGGGCTCAATTTACCGCTTTTATCTTCTGCTGGCTGTGTGGGTTTTTCGTTGGGGGTTGGGGTTTCGTCTGCCATAGTTGGGTGTTTGGTTTTCCCTGCAAAGGGAATATGCTTTTTCAAAGCTGTATAATAATACCCAAATCAACCCTAACCGAATCGGTGAGAATTCGTTAATTTTTTATGCAGGAGAATACAACCTATGTAACCCGTTGCAATTCAATTTTGGTGGAAGGGGCAATCCTGATGGGGATGGTTTCTTCTTCCACGTTGGTAAGTTCCAGTCCGAAATCCTCGGCAGTTGAAAGCGAAATGCTTTTAATAAAGCGATAACCTTTTATAATAAACTGTTCCAGTGGCGTTAGCGCATCGTCAATAGCTACCCGGCTGTTAAGTAGTATAAATTTAAAATCGGCAGGCATATTGTACTTGCGCAGCGATGGGTAATGCGATAGCTCGTCCACCTCGCCGCTCTTCACCATCTCTTCCACAATTTTGTTAAACATCAGGTTTACCTTATGCTCTACCTTAAACCCGAATGAGAGGCGCACAAAAAATATCCGCCGTGGCACTACAGTGTCTACCGAGTAGGTAGCGCCAAATGGCTCGTTCGATATATCCACGTGTACAAACCAGTAAATATCGGCACGCTTGGGCCGCTTCCTGAATATCGAATAAATAATGTTCGAGTCAATATGGCTCTTATCGTTCGCCATACTCATATAAACCAGGTTATTGGCCTCTTTAGGTATGGTTTCATCGTGCATCAGTTCCTTCAGCGGGTTGATGTAATCCTTAATCTCAACAAACTCTATATGCTTTTTGCGCAGTTGGCGCGCCTGGTAAAAAATCCACATACCCAGGAAAAGCACAATGGCAAGCATAAAGGTAAACCAGCCGCCGTGGCTGAATTTCATAAGGTTCGAAACAAAAAAGGCCGTTTCAATAGTTATATACATAATAGGTATGCCCCATACTATAAATGCCGACCTGCGGTGTACATACATAAGGTAGGTAAGCAGCATGGTGGTCATCAGCATATTAATGGTAATGGCAAGGCCGTAAGCCGCTTCCATATTCCCCGATTCCCTGAAAATAAGCACCACTGCCACGCAGCCGAAAAACAAAAACCAGTTAATAGCTGGTATATACATTTGCCCCTGGTGGGTGGTAGGGTATATTACCTTCATATTGGGCCAAAGGCGCAGTTTCATGGCCTCGTTAACCAGTGTAAACGAACCGGTAATTAATGCCTGCGAGGCTATAATGGTGGCCAGGGTGGCTACTGTAATGCCAATGGGCAAAAACCAGCTTGGCATAAGCGAATAAAACGTCGAAGCGCTTTCCGGCCAAAACTTCCCGTTATAATGAGATAGCAAAAACGCCGATTGCCCAAAATAGCTAAGCAGCAGCATGGCCAGTACAAATACCCAGCTTACCCTTATATTAGGCTTGCCGCAATGCCCAAGGTCCGAGTACAGCGCTTCGCCCCCGGTAGTACACAAAAACACCGCACCCAATAGCCAAAACCCGCCCGGGTATTTTACTAATAAATTAATGGCATAGTAAGGGTTCAGTGCTTTTAATACCTGCGGGTAAATAAGTATTTCGCGGGCGCCTAAAATCCCAATCATAGTAAACCAAATCAACATTACCGGCCCGAAAATGCCGCCCACAATGCGTGTACCGAATTGCTGGAATACAAACAAGCCAACCAATATTGCCAGTACTATCGGCACAGTAGGAATACCAGGGTCTAGTATGCGCAAGCCTTCAATGGCCGATGAAATCGAAATTGGCGGGGTAATAAACCCATCGGCAATCAGCGAGGCGCAGCCAATTATGGCCGGGAAAATAGTCCAGGTTACTTTGTAACGCCTTACCAGCGCATACAATGCAAAAATTCCGCCTTCACCACGGTTATCGGCATTCAGCGAAAGGAAAACATACTTAATGGTGGTAATTAATATTAGTGTCCAGAATACGCACGATAATCCCCCCAGCACCAACTCGGCCGAAATAACATGGCTGCTTACAATGGCATTTAACACGTAAATAGGCGAGGTGCCAATATCGCCAAAAATGATGCCAAGGGTAATCAACACTCCTGCTGTAGAAAGTGTAATCCCGTGTCCTCTGTCGTTACCAGCCATTTAATTCATGGGTTAGTCTGTTATAGAATTGTTTTGCTGCAAAGGTCGCGGGCTTCGTATTTAAATTGTGGGTACGCACTAAGCTTTGTGTTGCATATAAAACGGGCGCAAAGGTAAAAGGAAAAATATTTATCGGCTTTTAAAACAGCAAAGTTTTTTTAGCAACCAAAAAGTAAATTATGTTTATAATTTTAGTGGCGTAACAGGCTCAGTTATACTCAACTTCAAAGCCATGAAAAAATACCTCAGCGAGTTTTTAGGCACTTTTATCCTTCTTTTTGTTGGTACGGGGTGTGTGGTGGTAAACCAGCAAACCAACGGGGCTTTGGGTTTGCCCGGTATTGCTGCCGTATGGGGCCTTGTTATTATAGCGCTTATATACGCTTTTGGCGATATCTCGGGCACGCACATAAACCCTGCGGTAACTATTGCCTTTGCGGTTGATAAACGCTTTGCATGGAAAGAAGTGCTCCCTTATCTCGGTTCGCAACTGGCAGGTGCGTTAGCGGCCAGCCTGTTGCTTAAATTCCTTTTTCCGCAAAATACCACTCTTGGCATTACCCAACCTTCGGGAACTATCCTTCAGTCATTAATTTTAGAAGTGTTTATGACCTTTATTTTAATGATGGTGATATTGCGCGTTTCAGTAGGCGCTAAAGAAAAGGGTATTACAGCCGGTATTGCCATTGGGGCTACTGTTTGGCTGCTGGTATTGTTTGGCGGCCCGGTTAGCGGTTGCAGCCTTAACCCTACACGCAGTATTGCACCTGCTTTGGTAACCGGTAACCTTCAATCATTATGGATTTACCTCCTTGGCCCAACTACAGGCGCCCTGCTGGCAGTTTTTGCGCATTGGATATTGCATAACGAACAAGAATAACCTGGCTGATTTTTATGCAAACCTGTTTTGGCATATACAGTTTGCTTAAATCCTGAACGAAAGGGCTTGCT
>DASZPC010000427.1:0-5028 GCA_035550455.1 Chitinophagales bacterium
GAAGTACTACCCAAAAAGGATTTATACTTAGAGCTAAACGCTTTTTATCAGCAAAAGCGCGACTACTTTCAGCGGGCTATACAAAGCAGCCGGTTTAAATTATTAAAATGCGAAGGCACGTATTTTCAGCTGGCCTCGTACAGCCGCATCAGCGAGGAGCGCGATATTGAGTTTGTGCGCCGCATGACGAAGGACATGGGCGTGGCCGCCATACCGGTATCCGTTTTTTACAGCCACCATATTGACGATAGTGTTATCCGCTTTTGCTTTGCCAAAGAGGAAGAGACTTTGAAACGGGCGGCGGAGTTGATTAATAGAATTTAGATATAAGACGTTAGACGTTAGATATTAGACATGAGACTTGTTAATCCATAGTCAGCTGCACCATAAAACCAGAAGTAAGACTACGGATAGCTGGGGGAAAAGTGAAAGGTGAAAGATGAAATTATAGTGCTGCTTCGCAAGCAGGATGCTTGCAACATTTTGGGTCGAAGTTAGAAACTTCGACCAGTGGGGAATTCTGAGACTTAAGATAATTATTAAAAGTGGAACCATTTCTAAAATTAGCGGAGTTTTTACGAGGTAAGGATCCTTTTTCATACCTGAAAATGCCGCTTAACATTTTGTTTACCTGTAACATCGCATATTTTGTATACAGCATGGCACACACAGGAGTTGGGGTAATAAATATGCAACTCGAAGGTTCCTCCTGGGTTAAATATTTTTTGTCCAGTGAATATCTTATACCTTTTGGCATATTCGTTCTTATATGGGCATTTACATGGCTGTTAGGCACGTACATTTTCACTTTCAGTAATATGGCTGTCACGGAGAAAGCCCGTAAATGGATACTGAACAAATCTATTTTAAGCGCTTTTGATACACCCGCCAGCGATCAAGAGCGAAACGAAATTCTGGCTATGGCAAAATCACCTAAAGGCAACTGGGTACTGCACTTGTATAAACACTTGACAAATGCTATCCCTAAAGAGAAAATGGGTCGGTTAAAACGCGCCATGCAGTTAACCCAGGATGAATGTTCTGCTGATTTTGTATTAATCACAAGGGCCTTTATAGTGTTGATTCTCGCATTTAACCAGGTTAGTTATTTCGGCTGGATTTTATTCATAGCTCTGACGCTGTTTCTCATTTGCTTTACTGTGATATTATTTATCGGTTATCAATTCGCGGCCATTGTGCCAATAATTGGGTATAAATTAGGGCATGAGATTGAAGAGAATGAACGGATGAAAAGATTTTTGAAGTCAGATTTATTAAAGGAATAGTTCCCGCTGAAATTTCAACGGAATGGCAAAAAATCAAATAATTCGTCAGCCCCAATGCGGGCACGAGAAGCCCGGCACAAATGTCACCCTTCATTCTCGCGCCAAAGGGGGGACAAACACCAACCGGAGGGGAGTACCACCACCTCGTCCTTCGGACACTCCTCCTGAACCAGGAGGAGAATTATAAACCCTGCCGCAATTTCCCTGCTGTTGGTGATAGCCAGGCAGAGGGGCATTATAAAGCCAGTAGCCATTACACAGCAAAATGTGTAATTACACATGCCTTATTATACATAAACCAACATGCCGGTGCAGTATTTTTGCTTAGGCGGCTATAGCGCCGTTGTTATTCTTTGAAATGAGGATCTTTTATGGTGGATGTTTGCGAACCCCTTCCGCCCCCTAAAGGGGATACTAAAGCCAACACAAAGGGGTGGCGGATTCTGCTTAGTAAGTGTGGACATATACATGACAAATTTTTCATGGGTTAGTGCATAAATACAAGATACGGGCAAAAAGGCCCGTAGCCAACAACAGCCATAAACATCTAAATTTGTCTATTATAGATAAGTGGTTGATTATCAATGATGTGTTTTTAGGTAACTCATTGATAATCAATAAAACGCAGTGAAAAAAGTAGATGTTAGACACCTGGCACAAGAGGATAGAATATGTAAACATGAAAAGTGAAAGGTGAGAAATGGTGTGCTAGGAATGCTTTGGTTAAATTTGCGGAGCTATGCCAGTTAAGAATTTAAAAGTTACGCTTATACAGGCCAACCTGCACTGGGAGGATGTGGATGCCAACCTTATTATGTTCGGCGAAAAGATAGCGGGCCTAAAAGAAGCTACTGATTTGATTGTGCTGCCCGAAATGTTCAGCACCGGTTTTAGTATGAATGTGGCGAAACTTGCCGAACCGATGAACAACAGCAAAGCCATTAAATGGATGCGTAAAATGGCAGCCGGAAAAAATGCGGTAATAACCGGCAGCCTGATGCTGGAAGATGGCGGTGCATTTTATAACCGGCTTATCTGGATGCTGCCTAATGGTACATTTGAGCAATACGACAAGCGCCACCTGTTTAGCCTCTCGAACGAGGAAAAACTATACACGCCAGGCAACGAACGGATAATGGTGGAGCTAAAAGGATGGAGGGTTTGCCCGCTGGTGTGTTACGATTTGCGTTTTCCGGTATGGAGCAGGAATGAACCGCATGGGTACGACCTGCTTTTATATGTTGCCAATTGGCCGGAGCGCCGTATTTATGCCTGGAAACAGTTGCTGGTGGCACGCGCCATTGAAAACCAAAGCTATGTTATAGGCCTTAACCGCGTGGGCAACGATGGCAACGATATTTACCACTCGGGCGACTCGATGGTAGTTGATGCGTTAGGAAATGTTCTTTACCACAAGCAGCACGATGAAGATGTGTTTACCACTGAGTTGAATTATGAGGAGTTGGAAAAAACCCGAAAAGCGCTGCCATTTTTAAAAGATGCGGATTCGTTTATTGTAAACCCGAAAGCAAAAATACAGAGCCACTAATGCCACTGCTGAACGAAAATAAAAGTGAGGAAGATAAGAGCTTTGCCCTGCGGTGGTATACTGTGCGCAACCGGGTAAAGGAGGAGTTTGGCCAGCGCCCCGATATTAATGCCATGCTGTTTTTAATTGGCATGAACGAGGTAGGCCTGGTAAAGGAAAAATGGGAGAAGGAAGAAAAGCAGGACTTGATGCATGTGGCGGTTTGTAAGCTGCTTTCTGCCGAGGGATATTACCGGTTGGTAAATACCGATACCGAAGGCTGGCCGCATTACGAAGCGGTGCATGGCCTGCCGCCGCTCAGTTTAAAGGAACAGGACGAATTACTAAAGAGAAAGATTGTAGAATATTTTGAGGCACTGTAACCCTAAAAATCATTTCTTTTGAAAGTACGGGATTTCATCGTGGGCTACATTTTCTTTTTGCTGCCAGTATTTTAAAGTTACCACGTGGCGGTCTTTAGTATGCAGCAAACGCCCGAAAATGGCATTAGTGGCATTAAAGGTAACATCGGTTACCCCTACGGTAAATGTTTCAGGCGGGGCGGGTGGTGGCGGTGCATCGGGTGTAGCTGGTGCGACAGCCTTGGGCGGCGGGCTTTTGGCCACTACCACGGTGTAACCGTTTAATTCCAGCAGGCTTTTTAAAAACTCCACCCGTTCGGGCTTGCAGTTTTTTTCAACAATAGCGCATTTAACGCCGTCAAGGTCATCAAAAGTATGGTTTTGGTTGATAGCCATGTTATGCTGTTAGCGGAGTAAATTTAGAAGATAATTTGATTGCCTTTCTTTTCATTAAATTTGTAAGCATAAATTTATAGTAAACCTTATGACCCAAATAGTAATTGATAAGAAGAAGTATTTTCTTGTTCCTGAAAAGGAATATTTATTACTTCAAAAAAAAGCAGCATTAAAGTTGCAGTCTGACAAAACAATGACTATTGAAGCAGCAAGAAAATATTCAAAGCGGTTGATCAATAAATGGGCAAAAGAAAAATAACCGTTAAAAAGCAAGCAGCTGAAAGCATTGCTCAGATTGCCTGGTTTATTGAATCAAAAGGTTTATTGGCTACGGCAGAAAATTTTTCGGATGAGGCCTATAATTTTCTTGAAAGCCTTGCGGATGAAAGACGAACATTTATGTTATGCCGAAACGAAGAGAGAAATATGCTGGGCTTGAAATGTGTAAACTATAAAAAGAAGTTCACTGTGGTTTTTATTGAAGCTGAAAACGAACTTATAATATGTGAGTTTTTGCCGTCAAAAATACTTCGCTAAAAACCCTAAAAATTGCCGCTCAGGTTATAAATCAGTTCAAACAGGCCCTTTAAGAAGCCAATGCCTAAAATACCCATTACGCACAAGGTAAAGGCCGCTGTTTCGCTCCATGAAAAGTTCAATTCCATCAGGGGCTCATCGGTTGTATCGATAAACATGGCACGTATAATGCGCAGATAGTAGTAAAGCGATACAATGAGGTTAAGCGAGGCGGCAATAATTAAAGCCCAGTTGCCGGGCCAGGCCCCTGCGGTAAGTAAAAACAGCTTGCCAAAAAAGCCCGCCGTAGGCGGAATGCCCGCCAGCGAAAACAGGGCAAGCGCCATTACAATAGCCAGCACCGGGTTGCTGCTGTAAAGGCCTTTATAATCGTTTATGGTTTCTTTACCGGTTAAAGAAGATATAAGTGAAATAACACCAAAGGCTGCCAGGTTAGAGAACACATAAATAAGAATGAAATAAACCACCGAGGCAATGCCCATTTGCGTACCGCCCGAAATGCCAATCAACAAATAACCAACCTGCGCAATAGACGAAAAAGCCATGAACCGTTTAAGATTGGTTTGGCGCAGTGCAAACAGGTTGCCTACCACCATGCTGATGATGGCTGCAAAGGCCAGCATGTAATACCAGGTAAGTACCATGCCCGCAAAAACCTTGTAAAGCACCGTAATAAAAATAAAGGCCATAGCCCCCTTTGAAACTACCGAAAGAAAAGCCGTAACCGCCACCGGCGAGCCTTCGTACACGTCGGCGGTCCACAAATGGAAAGGAACCACTGATAATTTAAAGGCGAACCCGGTAAACAAAAGGATGAATGCCAGCGATTGCAACATGTTACCGGCTTGTATGGATTGGGAAATCTCGGCAAAGCCAAGTGAACCGGTTGTGCCGTATATGAGCGAAATACCAAACAACA
>DASZPC010000428.1:0-3594 GCA_035550455.1 Chitinophagales bacterium
CGCCACTGTCGATACCCGTTTCAGCATTTTTTACTGTGGCCCCATCCCATTCAATAATTTGTATGGCTTCCTTAAAAAAGGGAAGCTGGGCGGCAATAGCGCCATCGGGGTTCATTACTATGCTGCCCCCATCAAATACCAGTTCGGTTTGTGCGCCCACCTGGTTTACATAAACCAAAGGTGTTTGGTAGCGGGCTACATTGGCGCTCACCACCTTCATTCTCTCTTCGTGCTGGCTGTAATTAAAAGGCGATGCCGAGAGATTAATGACAATACCGGGTTTTTGCGCCACCATATTATCCAAAGGGCAGGTGGTGTAAAGCGGGTTATCGTTGCCTACATTCCAGATGTCTTCGCAAATAGTAACAGCAATTTTATTGCCTTTAAACACTAGCGGTTCCCAAACCTTTCCGGGTTCGAAATAGCGGTACTCATCAAAAATATCGTAGGTGGGCAACAGCGTTTTGTCAATTACCTTTTTTATACCGCCTTCGTGTAAAAAGAAAACGGAATTAAACAGGTCTTTGCCCTCTGGTTCCGGGTTTTTGCGCGGGCAGCCCAGTAATACGCCAATATGTGCGGTGTGCTTGGCAATTTCGTTTACTGAGTTGGCACATTGATTTATAAAGTGGTCGAACTCCAGAAAATCGCGGGGCGGGTAACCGCTTATACATAACTCGCTGAAAACAACCAATTCAGCACCCTGCTTTTCGGCCTGATGGATGGCATCAATGATTTTACTGGTATTGGCTGCGAAATTACCTACGTGATAATTTAATTGCGCGAGAGCGATTTTCATTATTGCGTGCTGCCATTTATGGGCAGCGCTATTTTAGTGCAAATATCCTAAAAATATTTGTGCCCCCGCTTGCGTTTCAATTTTCGCGGCTTAGCTTCGCAATCATTCAAATGAAAAATACACCTATATTTTTTGCCCTGTTGGTGCTGGTTTGCTTAACCGGATGCGGTGGTTGTAACCGCAACAATAGCAGGCCTAAACCCGATACCTCGTCCATTAAGCTAACTGTAAAAATGGAACGGTTCGACCAGGATTTTGCGGCCTTTAAAAATGCCGATTACAATACCCAGGCCGACTTTATGCGCAGTAAGTACGGGCCGTTTTTCGATTTTTATGTTTCGCGCATTGTAATTGGCCCAAGGCCTGGTGATGATACCACGAATATTGATGAACCTGCGGTTAAAAAATTTATAGCCGATAGCTACATTAACCGGATACAGGATTCCATTGACTATTATTTTAAGTCCACTGCCGATATAGATGCACAGTTAACCCAAAGTTTTAAATACCTGAAATATTATTTTCCGCAAATACAGACCCCACATGTAATAGGGGTTAATTCTGGTTTTTCGCTGGGGGCGTTTACCTACCAGAAAGATGTTTTGGGCATTGGGCTTGACCTTTACTTTGGGACTAATAACCCCGATTACGACAGCGCCGGTATTTACCAGTACCTGCAACATAAAATGAGGCGGGAGTATATATCCCGCAACGCGATGGAGGTTTTGTACAACCTGTATTTTGGCGATGAAGAAGCCTCGCGCGGTAAGCCACTGATAGAGGCTATGGTTGACAAGGGAAAGAAGCTGTTTTTTATATCGTACATGTTGCCCGATGCCCCGGACAGCATGATAGCCGGGTTTACCCAAAAGCAAACCAAATGGTGCGAAGCCAATGAATATGAAATATGGAAATACCTGAATGAAAAGGACCTGCTTTACAACCAAAGTTATATGGACCAGAAACGGTACCTGGATGAAGGGCCTACCACATCGGGTATGCCAGCCGAGTCGCCGGGCAATATAGGGGGGTGGATTGGCTTGCAAATAGTGCGTAGGTTTATGAAGGAGACCGACGGAAAAATACCTTTAAACGAACTGATAACCAGGTACAGCGCCAAGGCCATAATTGATAAGGCGCGCTACAGGCCTTCCAAATCTGTATTTTAGGCTTCTTAATTCCCTATAAAGTATAAGTGGCGGGGAATGTTATTTTTGAAGCAGGAACAGCAAACCCATTATGGATTTTGATGTAAAAAATACCGAGCAGTGGAATAGTAAGCTATCACGCATAGTTAACTCGGCCGCTTGTTTTACACTTGCGTATATATTTTTTACATATGTGCAGTGGTTTGCCATGGCTTTTGCCGGACACCGGTATAAGTTCGGCTCGTTTATATACTACTATGGGGTTAAGTTTATAATGAGCAGTAACTGGGATCGAGGCAAAGTAACTTTTATATACCTCATAGCCCCCTTTACCGTATTCATAATGGCGCTTGTTTTTTTGTTTATATATGCCTCGTTAAGGCGGGTAAAAACCATAGTGAACCTTTTTTTTCTGTGGGGTTTTGTAATAGGCACCTGCATATTTACCGCGCAGGGCCTTATGCTATTGTTGGGGGCCTATCATTACGATTCACCTTATTACCAGCACTTTGCTGTGGCTTTAGCCTGGTGGCGCGCACCTAAATTTGCTATTTACCTATTAAGCCTGCTACTGGCTGCCATGTTTTTTTACTTTGCTATTAACTATGGCAAGCCTTTTTTAGTGTTTGCCTACTCTTTTGCAAAAGTGAATAAGCTAACCCGCCGCCGTAAATATTTTTTCGAAACAGCTATGGTGCCTTTTGTAGTGGGCGCATTTATTACCAGTGCTTTAACATACCCAATGAATATGAGCGTGCATGGCCTTTATTTAGGTGTAATTGGCTTTGCATTAGTGGTAACCTGGTACACCCTATCATATGCCGATATGCTTAAGGCAGATGTGTTACGCTATAAATCTTTACAGACGCCCAGTATTCCATTAATGCTTACACTGATTATAGTGTGCGCGGTGGTATATGTAACCTTCAGGGGTGTTTTTTTGGGCTGAGGCTATTTAGCGAGGCCCTTCAGCTTATCGAGCATTGTATCATCTTCCCAGTTCAGTTCGCCGGTTTTTTCCATAACGGGTTTACCGCTATTATTTAAAACGTAGGTGGTGGGTATGGTGTAAATTTTAAGGTCTTGTAAGGGTATTTCAGAGTGTAATACCAATAAGCCCGGAAATCTTGATGCCAACGCCTGCAGGCGGGCGGGTGCTTCATCGGAAATGCATACAAACACAAAACCATCAGCAGCCAGTTTGCTTTGCGCTACGGCCAGGCCGGGCATTTCTTTCATGCAAGGGGCGCACCAGGTGGCAAAAAAATTAATTACTGCTTTTTGGGTTAAACTATCGGCCGGGTAAGGGGCACCGTTAAGGTGTGTTAAGTGCAGTTTAGGGAAATTGACAGCGGGGGCCACCCGGTACTTGGTATATAGAAAGCCAGCTATAAACAGCAATACCAGTATAGTTACAATTGAAATAATGCGGTTGGCTTTCATGCAAAGCGGTTTTTATAATCAGCAACGCTTCTTTTAATCACTTCGTATGCTTCGTCCCGGCCATATACGGCAGCAATTTCCACCTTACGTTTTTCAGTACTGCCCGGCATATCTTTATAGGTAAGAAAATAGTGCTTAAGGCGGTTTAGCACTGCTTCTTTCAACTGGCTTACATCGGTTATATCGCCATAAACAGCATCGCCT
>DASZPC010000429.1:0-2670 GCA_035550455.1 Chitinophagales bacterium
CTTCACCTTTACCGTAGTATCAATATCAACTGCTACAAATTGCGCCAGTTCAGCAATTGCCGCAGGCAGTTTCGATGGGTCGAAATAATGTTTTTTAGTGTTAAGGGCCAAAACAGTTACCTCGTGCCCAAGTTTGGCAAATCCGCGGGTTAAATTCAGCACGGCAATAGCTTCGCCATCCTTAACCGGCCAGGGGAATTTTTTTGCAATTTGTAAAATCCTCATTTCTTTTAGATTTGCGGCACGAATGTAGGGAAAACTGTTAACCCATGCCCTGCAGCTTAATCAGCATAAAAATCGCAACCAGCAAGATTAAAGCAGATGTATAACAACAAAAAAGTAGTAGTGGTATTACCGGCCTATAACGCCGAAAAAACCCTGGAGCAAACTTATCGAGAAATACCATTTGATATTGTTGATGAAGTGATTTTGGTGGACGATGCCAGTCGGGATAACACGGTAGAAGTGGCAAAGCAACTAGGTGTACACCACGTAATTAAGCATGAACAAAACAAGGGCTATGGCGGTAACCAAAAAACCTGCTATAACAAAGCGCTTGAAATAAAGGCCGATATTGTGGTTATGTTGCACCCTGATTATCAATATACCCCTAAACTGCTGGTAGCCATGATAAGCATTATTGGCAACGATGTTTACCCGGTTGTGCTGGCTTCGCGTATTTTGGGCGGCGGGGCGCTGAAAGGCGGGATGCCTTTGTATAAATACTTTTTTAACCGTATGCTCACTTTTACCCAAAACCTGATACTGGGCGAAAAGCTATCGGAATACCATACCGGCTACAGGGCTTTTAGCAAGCAGGTTTTAACAGCCATCAATTACATGGCCAATAGCGATGATTTTGTTTTTGATAACCAAATGCTGTCGCAGATTTTTTATAAAGGGTTTGATATTGCAGAAGTTACCTGCCCTACCAAATATTTCGAGGAAGCCAGTTCTATTAATTTCAGCCGGAGCGTTACCTATGGCATGGGTTGCCTGAAAGTTTCTTTAAAGCACCGTTTTTGCAAGTGGGGCGTTATAAAGAGCGACATCTACAAATAATTACCAAATCTTCCACCATTTTTTCTCCCCTGCCTCTGGCTGGATAGATTCCTCACTATACCAGCCATCGGTAATTTTTACCGCGTTAATAAGTATAGCCGCAAGCTCCTGTGGCGGCCCTTCGCTTTCCGAGCCATAAATTACCCTAAAGGGGTAATCGTTGTCATCTTTATCCAAAAAGATAATTGAAAGCCTGCATTCTGTGCCCACCCTGCCGGGTTTATTAATTACCCCTGTAAAATTGAATATATCTTCACTAATAGTCATCATCAGGGCATCAAAATGGCCCTGGTGCGAAATGGCGGCCTTTAGCGGAAGGTTGGTACGGCTTACATTGCCATTCCCTTTACGGTGTATATTGCCATCTTTGGCCAGCAGGATAAAAAGCGCCGTTTTATCGCCCACTTCAAGGGTTATAAGCACCTTATTAATTAAATGTTTAACATGCATACCGGCGCAATTTACGCCATGCTACCGATATTTTTAGTGCCGGTGGGCATAAAACCATGTCCATAAAGCATGCTTTTCAGGTTGTTTATTAAGCTAGTCCTTTTTGAATAAAAAAAACTTTGCAGTTTGAATATATTTTCTATTCTTGCACCGATGCAGTTTTTTAATCACTGACATCCTTATCCCCTGATGGCACGCAAAAAATTTACGCTCGAATATATCGTTCGTTCTTCACCGGCAATATTGTTCGAATTTGTTACCCAGCCAAGCAATCTGGCACAGTGGTTTTCGGATTACTGCGACTCGCAGGCCGACATCTACATTTTCGGGTGGAACGGCTCATTTCAGCGTGCTAAACAAATAGAGTGTATTGAAAATGAGTTTGTTAAATACCACTGGGAAGGTGGCAATAAGGATGAATTCTTTTCTTTTAAAATATACAAGTCTGAAATTGCCAATGATACTATATTGGAAATAACCGATTTTGCCGAAGCCAAAGAAGTGAAGGAACAATCCTTTCTTTGGGATAAGCAGGTGGAAGATATGAAACACGCCCTGGGGGCATAGGTTTACTATCCTACAAGGCGTTATTTAAAAAGCAGGAGCTAATACTACTTTCGCTACATTTGCGTTTACCTGCTGGTTTCACTGATAGATTATGAAAAAACTGGACTGGCTTGTTGTAAAAAGTTTTATAGGGCCGTTCATTCTTACCTTTTGGATTGCCCAGTTCGTGCTGGTAATGCAGTTTTTGTGGACTTACATTGACGATTTGGTTGGCAAAGGACTGCAAACCTGGATATTGATACAACTGCTTATTTATGCCTCGGCCAGGCTGGTGCCACTTGCACTGCCTTTAGCTGTTTTGCTTTCTTCTATTATGACTTATGGCGACTTTGGCGAAAACTATGAGCTCACATCGGTAAAAGCTGCCGGTATTTCGCTTTTCAGGTTTATGGCGCCTTTAATAGTAACCGTAACAGGTATCAGCATTTTTGCCTTCTATTTTTCTAATAACCTGTTGCCGCTTGCTAATCTAAAGTTCAGTTCTTTACTTTACGACATCCGACACCAAAAACCAACGGTAGCCTTAAAGCCCGGTATTTTTTATAGCGGTATTGACGGCTTTTTTATTAAAGTTCAGAGCAAGGACGATGA
>DASZPC010000430.1:0-4443 GCA_035550455.1 Chitinophagales bacterium
ATTAGTGTAGATTTCCCGGCGTTGGGAAACCCCACCAACCCTACATCGGCCAGTAGTTTTAGTTCCAGTATTTTCCATCCCTCCAGGCTGGGCATACCCGGCTGCGCATACGTGGGCGATTGCCTGGTAGGCGATTTAAAATGATTATTGCCCCAACCGCCCTTGCCGCCTTTCAGCAATATAAATTCCTGCCCATCCTCGCTTATTTCGGTTTCTATATTACCGGTTTCAAAGTCTTTTACAACCGTGCCAAGCGGCACATCAATAATTACATCCTTCCCGTCTTTTCCGCTGCACAGCGCCCCCTGGCCTTTTTCGCCATCGTCGGCTATAATATGTTTACGGTACTTCAGGTGCAGCAAAGTCCATAACTGTGCGTTGCCTCTTAAAATAATATGCCCACCCCTGCCGCCATCGCCGCCATCAGGGCCGCCTTTAGGCACAAATTTTTCGCGGTGAAAATGCGATGCGCCTGCACCGCCCTTCCCGCTTTTGCAAAAAATTTTTACGTAGTCAATAAAGTTCTCGGTAGCCATGTTTGTGCCGCTGGTATCTTTGCGGTTTATTTCACTTTATCAATTTCGTTGAACAGCAATGCCGAAATTTCCTCAATAGTGCCTTCGCCTACTATCTGTTTCAACTTGCCCTGTTGCTGGTAATAATGCGCCAAAGGTTCGGTTTTGGTGCGGTATTCCACCACGCGGTTTTTCACAATGGTTTCATTTTGGTCATCGGCGCGGCCCGATGTTTTGCCCCGGTTTAAAATACGCCTGGTAAGTTCTTCCTCACTTACATAAAGCGATAACACCGCTTTAATGGGGGCATTGCGGCTGCCAAGCAGCGCATCCAGCGCTTCGGCCTGTTTAACCGTGCGCGGAAAACCATCAAAAACAAACCCGGCGGCATTCTTATTGGCATCCAGTTTATTTTCAATCATGCCAATTACCACGGCATCGGGCACCAGTTCGCCTTTGTCCATTAATTGTTTGGCCTCCAGCCCCAGTTTGGTTTGTGCGGCAATTTCAGCACGCAGCATATCGCCGGTTGAAAGGTGCACCAGGTTATACTTTGCAATAATCCTTTCGGCCTGGGTTCCTTTACCACTACCCGGAGGGCCGAACAAAACAAGGTTTAACATATATGGGTCTTATTTGCGGCGAATATAAGCAGAAATGCCACTTAAAACCTGTATGTAGCGGATAGCTTCGGCATAGGCTTCAAAAATGCATGGCCATACCCACAGTTCCATCAAATAGAATCCCCGTTTGAAACCGTACGTTATTGCTTAACCTTTGAAACTTACGGTATTTTTTTAATCCTACGGCCAAAACCGGAATACCGATAAGTACGGGCAATGGGCTTAGTGCGATTAGAACAGTACCCGCAATAAGGCCACGAAAGTAGGTATCATTACCCAAAGCCAGATCAAGCGTTAAAGTGGCAATGCCCGTAACCAGCAGGCCCGGTCCACAAAGCATTAATCCAATTCCGGCGGTATAAACCCTTCGGGCGTGAATTAAACTGTCGTTAAGCATCATGTGCCGGGTAAATAATATGGTAGAAGAAACTGACTCATGCAATAGCAATTCCCCTTTTGGCGGGGCCTTAAGTGAATCGGTTTGCGCGTATACGGCTACAGTTATGCAAATCAGTACTAGTATAGGCAACAGGCGCTTCATAAGTTGTTTTGTATTATTCCGACTTTACAAACCGCCTTACGTTTATTGCCCCATTAAAATTAATCTTCATTAAATAATTTCCGGCGGCAAGCTGATTCACGTTTACCGGCATATTTCCTTTACCTATAGCTATGTTGCCCGGCTTCAATGCTTTTACCTCTTTACCCTGCGCATCGTATAAGGTAATTTCAATTTTTCCAGCCTGGCTGGTTTCGTAGTTCAGGGTTACCTCTTCTTTGGCGGGGTTGGGGTACAAGCTGTATATTTTTAAGGGGCTGTTTATAGCCGTTATATCCTGCAGCCCGGTTGCCACCGTATCGGCCCCCAGGTTAATAAATGCCGCGTACAGGTTAAGCTGCCCATTGTTATCGCGGCCATCGGCCCATACAGGTATGGCATATTGGCTGGTGGCCAATACAGCATTGTATTCCCCTATGCCAAAGCCGCCGTTTTGTGCCCCCACCTGGCTAAAATCGGTGGGCACCGAAGTCACCTTCATATCGGTGGCAAAGGTTTGCCCGCCATCATCCGAGTAGGTTAAATAGATATTCGAGTTCTTGTTTTGCGCATCATCGCGCCGGTCCCACCACATAATAATTAACCGGCCTTGTGGCGAAACAGTAAGGGAAGGGTAGTATTGGTCCGATGTAAGGTTAGTGGTGTTATCATTCAAAATTTGTGCGGCGCTCCAGGTTGCCCCGCCGTCTATTGATTTTGAAAAATAAACATCATTGCCGTTGTTTAGCCGGGCAGTGGTGCCGTTGGCTGTCCAAACCATATATAAATTATTGGCATGGGGGCCGTGGCTGTTATCGCAGCTTACATAGGCGCAGGGGTAAAGGCGGGTGTTATCAATACCCAAAATAGAATCGTTTTGCTGGCCGCTGCTATATCTTGCCAGGCTTACATCGCTTATTTTATTTTCGGTTTGAAAGCTCTGGCCGCCATCGTTTGATACGGCGTGGTATAGCGAATAAGTAACACTATCAACGCTGGCAAAAAAAGTAACATGCACTTTGCCGTTATTATCAACGGCACTGCTGGCAAACTGCTCAAATTTGTAAGTGCCTGAATTTACTTTGGTGGTAACCGTATCAAAAACACCATTAGCCACCCGGTTAGTACGCAGGCCTATATATGTTTGGTTAGTACTTCCATCAATCTGGAAAAACGAACAATATAAATTGCCATAGTAAGGCGAGGAAGGATTGTTATCGGCTGCTAACCACTCTTTGTCAAACCCGCCACCGCCGCCAAACAGGGAAGAAGGGGTAGTACCTATATAATCGTTAGTGGAGTTACGCTGCCAGGCATTACCACCATCCTGGCTCGATGCCCAGTATAAATCGAAATAGCTGTTAAAAGAGGCATCGCTCCAAAGGTTAATCCAGCTAAAGTATAGCTTGCCCTGGTCGGTAAACACAAAATTAGGGTCGCCGCCGCCCAGTATAAACGCGTTTGGCGCAGCCGGTGCTGTTAAAAAGGAGCTTTGTTGCCAGGTATTGCCAAAATCGTTGGTATAGTATATGTAATTGGTTTGCGTAGGCAAAAACGAATTGGTGCTTACAAAGTTCGATGACACAACAATATTGTTGGTATCGGTGGGGTTAATGGCAGCGTGTACTTCTGACTGTACCTCACCGCTTACGGTGCTTACATCTACCTCATTAAAGCTACGCTGGCCGCTTGCACCTGCCGGGCTGCCATGCTGCTGTTCATTGGCTTTTTGTCGCCATTCTGTTTTTTCGCGCCACACATCCTGCAATGCCTGTTGCGCATTTTGGGCGTTTACATACCCCATAGCAAATAATAATAACCCTGTAGCATAAAAGTATTTCATACGGCCTGTATTAAGTGGTTTAAAAATAGCATTTAGTTTTTATATTGTTTAAACATGGCTTCCGCCGTTTGTTTTATTTCATCAGCTAAAGCGCCGGGCTTTATAACCTTTACATTTGCCCCATAACTTAGCAACTGCATTTTAAGCTCGTGGTTAATAACCAGTTCCAGTGCCACGCGCAGCTCGCTCTTCGTATCCTTCAGTATTTTTTGCGAATGGTGCAGTGGTATGGTTTTAATGTAATTGCCCTGCAAAGGCGTAAACGAAAGCACCACCTCTTCAGGCTTGCCTTCTCCTACAGTTACCCCCAACACATTTTTGTAAAAATTCTTCTTATCAATTTTCTCTTCGCTAAAGGTTTGGCTGGTTATCTGTAAATCAACAATGCGGTCAAGTGCAAAGGTTAAAACCCGGTGCTCCTTTTTGCTGATGGCATTGCCAATTACATACCAAAAGTTTTTCGACTCGCGTATTAAATACGGCTCAATTAAATGCTGTGTGGTGGTATCGCTGCCATGCCTACGGTAGTTAAGTTGCAGTACCCTCCGTTCCGAAATAGCTTTTAAAACGGGTTCTACATACTCAATGCCTTTTATAATAAACGGCTTATCCAATTGTATATAATCGCTTTCGCCGCGGGCCTCCTTGTTTATTTTAACTGTGTTGGCAATTTTCATAATGGCCTCTTCAAACTCCTTAATAGCAGGCAGGTGTTTAAACTGGTTTAATATGCTAATGGCAAAATCGAGCCCGTGCAGTTCATCGGCGCTTACCGGCAGATTGTTGATAGAGTATTCCGGGTTGCTGTAACGGTAAGTCCTTTCAGCGCGGTCAAAAACTATAGGCGCATTAAAATTCAGCGCCTGGTTGTAGCGCATTTCCTGCAAATCAAGTTGAATAGTGCGTTTTGAAACCGGTTTATCC
>DASZPC010000431.1:0-2515 GCA_035550455.1 Chitinophagales bacterium
GATATTGATGTTATTAAGGATATGCTCCAACTGTTTAATAATGGTTTTGAAATCGTTTATGGCGTTCGAAAGCAAAGGGCTACGGACACCTTCTTTAAACGAATTACTGCCGAGTTTTTTTATAAGTTCATGATTGCATTGGGGGTGAAAATTGTTTATAACCACGCAGATTATCGTTTGTCGAGTTCCAGAGTTGTGGAGTCGCTTTCGCATTTCGGGGAAGTAAATCTTTTTTTGAGGGGTATTTATCCGCTTATTGGTTTTAAAAGCGCTAACGTTTATTACGATCGCAAAGAACGGGTTGCCGGAGAATCAAAATATCCTCTTCGAAAAATGCTATCATTCGCCTGGGAAGGTATTACTTCCTTTAGTATCAGACCTCTCCGTTTTATATTTTATAGTGGTTTGATAATATTTGCAGCCAGTCTCTTTGTTTCTGTTTTTGTGTTTTATTCCTATTTTGTGGATAACGTGATTAGAGGATGGAGTTCTCTGCTGGTATCCATTTATTTTATTGGCAGCATTCAATTAATGTCTATAGGTATAATTGGTGATTATGTTGGTAAAATATATAAAGAAACAAAGCGCCGTCCTAGATTCATTATTGATAAAGTGATATAAACAGGGAAGGAGAGGATGAAAAAGAATCAATTCGACAATTTCGATGAATTTGCTCACAACTACAGAGATATACATAACGAGCAAACTAGACTCTTAGGAGTTGAGAGCGATTATTTTGCTGATTTTAAGGTAAAGGAAATGGCTCGGCTGGAAGGCGATAATGCAAATAAACCAATGCATATACTTGACTATGGATGTGGTGATGGCATAGTTTCAAGAATATTTTCAAAGTATTTTAAAAATTCACGGGTTACAGGAGTTGATGTCTCAAGCGAAAGTATAGCAGTGGCCAGAAGTAAACCTGCCCAGAATGTATCCTATTCAATAATCCAAGGGGATGACATACCTCTCCCAGATCAATCGGTTGATATTATTTTTATTGCTATGGTACTTCATCATATCAATTTTAATAAGCACCAGGCGATTATTTCCGAATTTTTGAGAGTGTTAGTACCCGGTGGCCGGTTGTATATCTTCGAGCATAACCCGTTTAACCCTGTTACCAGGTATTTTGTAAACACGTGTCCTTTTGATGAAGATGCGCAGTTACTTTCTCCATCTTATCTTACCAAAATGTTGCGATTGAATCAACTGGGCCTAATTGATGTGTCTTACTTATTCTTTTTACCAAGGCACCGAGTTCTCAAATCTTTGTTGTTTATTGAAAACTACCTACGTTGGCTGCCTTTGGGTGGGCAATATTGTACCAAGGCTGTTAAATAGAGACAGAAGCATATAAATTAACTCAACTCTTATTTTACACCACTTATTTTTGCAAAATTTTGAACGATGGAAGGAAGGTTTATATCAATATCCTGATTCCGTTTTTGCAAGATGTGGAGGCCGGGAAGGCATAGGCGGTTTTTATATTATTCACCCGCAAACACCCGTGTATCTTTAACATTTCTTTAAGTTGTGGTTTAATGCATTAATGCCTAATCTTGCCATCTTATTAAATAACTGTTACCAAAATGGCCACTAAAAAGAAAGCTGCCGCTAAAAAAGCGCCCTCGATTTTAAACGATGAAGACCGTAAATTTTTTGAAGCGTATATCAATAACCCCTCGCCTACGGGTTTTGAGGCCAAAGGGCAGCAACTGTGGCTTAATTATATTAAACCGGCTATTGATAAATACGAGGTAGATAACTACGGAACGGTTTATGGTATTGTAAACCCCGGCGCTAAGTTTAAGGTAGCTATTGAAGCCCATGCCGATGAAATTTCGTGGTTTGTATCGTACATTACCGACCAGGGCCTTATTTATGTGAAGCGCAACGGTGGCAGCGACCACCAGATTGCCCCCTCGAAAAAGGTATGGATACATACCCGCGATGGAAAGAAAATACCTGCTGTGTTTGGCTGGCCTGCTATACATACCCGTAAGGATGGTAAAGAACAAGCCCCGGAACTGAAAAATATTTTTCTTGATTTGGGCTGTGTTACCAAGCAGGAAGTGCTCGATTTAGGGGTGCATGTGGGCTGTGTAATTACTTACCAGGACGAATTTTTTGTGCTGAACAACCGCTACTTCGGCGGACGTGCGCTGGATAACCGGGCCGGTGGTTTTATTATAGCCAAGGTGGCGCGTATGCTTAAAGACAACAAAAAGAAACTGCCTTTTTCGCTTTACATTGTTAACTCGGTGCAGGAAGAGGTTGGCCTGCGGGGCGCTGAAATGGTGGCTTATACCATTAAACCCGATTGCGCCATTGTAACCGATGTGTGCCATGATACCACCACCCCCATGATTGACAAGGTAGTGGAGGGCGATTTTAAAGCAGGCGATGGCCCTGTATTAACCGTGGGCCCTGCGGTACACAACAAACTGCTTGATTTTGTAATTGACAATGCCAAAAAAGCGAAGATACCTTACCAGATAGATGCGGCATCGCG
>DASZPC010000432.1:0-6275 GCA_035550455.1 Chitinophagales bacterium
CCCCGGCTTTGGCGGACAAAAGTTTATTGGCTATTCCACAAAAAAGGTACGCGAATGCAAGCACCTGGTTATGCAATCGGGCGCTGGCAGTTTAATTGAAGTGGATGGCGGCGTTGGCCTTGAAAATGCCAGGGAGTTAGCACATGCAGGCGCCGATGTGCTGGTGGCAGGCAATGCGGTTTTTGGCACAGATAATCCTATGCAAACCATTCATCAAATAAAAGAAACAGCGGCAAAATAAACACCGGTAACCAGCGTTTAGCGAATCAATGCTCCGAAAATTAATCCTCCTGTTCCCCGTACTAATGTTTTGCCTTGCCACACAGGCGCAAAGCACCGGCACCATAAAAGGCACGGTAATGGATTCAACCGGCACTAAGCTGGATGGCGTGGCCGTAGTGCAATACGATAATGCCAAAAACACGGTTTACACCGATAAGAATGGTTTCTTTTTATTAAATATCCCTGCCGGTAAAAAAATTACCATCGTTTTTTCATCGCTGAATGTTTACCCCATTAAACGGGCCTTTGAAGTAAAAGATGGCGAAACCCTAACATTTAAAGTGGTAATGCGCGTTAACTCGCACTCGCTCGATTCGGCGGTAATTAAAGCCAAGCGCAATAACGAACCGGCCCCCGGCGAGTTAAAAATAAAATCGCAACAGTTTATTGCCACGCCTAACGAAAGTTTCGAATCGGGGCTGGCAGCGCAGGCATTGGGCGTACACCAAACCAATGAACTGAGCAGCAGCTATTCGGTGCGTGGCGGTAACTTTGATGAAAATTTGGTGTATGTAAACGACTTTGAAATTTACCGCCCGTATTTGGTGCGTTCGGCACAGCAGGAAGGCCTTAGCTTTATTAACCCTGATATGGTGGGAAGTGCAAAGTTTAGTTCGGGCGGTTTCCAGGCAAAATACGGCGATAAAATGAGTTCGGTACTGGATGTTACTTACCGGATGCCCGATTCATTGCATGGTTCTTTTTATGCCAGCCTTTTGGGTTTTGGCGGGCATATTGAAGGGGCGGTGTACGACAAAGGCTCGCTACACCTGGAAGATAACCAGCGCTTTACCTACTCCATAGGCGTGCGCCAGCGGTTGAGCCAGTATATACTGGGCAGCCTTGATACCAAAGGCGAGTACAACCCTAACTTTTTAGATGTGCAGGGCTTTTTCACTTTCCGCCTGAGTGAAAAATGGGGCATGGAAGCGCTTACCAACTACACCCGCAACCAGTTTAATTTTGTGCCCGCCAACCGCACCACCACCTTCGGGCTTTTAACCGATGTAAAAAGTTTGCAGGTTTATTACGACGGGCAGGAAGGCGACCAGTACGAAAGCTCCACCAACGGCCTTTCGCTTGTATATAAACCCAACGATAACCTGCGTATTAAATTCCTCGGCTCTTATACCCTCGACCGCGAGAAAGAGGCATACGATATTATAGGCGAATATTTTTTGAGCGAAGTGCAGTCGGATTTGGGGGCCTCGAACTTTGGGCAGGCACTGTACGGGCTGGGCACCGGCGGCATACAAAACTGGGGGCGCAACACCCTGAATATTGATGTGTACTACGGTGGTGTGCGCGGCAGTTGGTTTAAAAAAGGCCACAACCTGCAATGGGGGGCCGATTATAAACGCGAGGTGGTAAGCGATAAAATAAGCGAGTGGGACCGCCTTGATTCAGCCGGGTATTCGCTGCCCTATAATTTTGATGTGAATTATAATAACCTTGACAGCAACGGCAATATTGTGCCTTATACCAAAAACGAGGTTGATGTGAACCGGGTGCTTAAAACCACTTTTGCTTTAAAATCGGACCGCGTTTCGGGCTTTGTGCAGGATGCGTGGAAGTTTGGCGATTCGTCCAAATTCAACCTTATTTACGGGGTGCGTTTTGAATACTGGGATGTAAATAAAGAACCGGTGATTACGCCACGTATTCAGTTTAGCGCTAAACCCAAAGGCAAAGCCGATATTGTAATTACAGCCTCTACCGGTTTGTATTACCAACCGCCTTTTTACCGCGAAATGCGTAACGATTACACCGGTGTAGTGAATACCAGCCTGAAAGCACAAAAAAGTTATCATGCCGTAGTGGGCTTTAATTATTCGTTTAAGGCATGGCACCGCGATTTTAACTTTACGGCCGAGGCCTATTACAAATACATGTGGGATTTAGTGCCTTATACCTATAGCGATGTGCAGATAAAATACCTGGGCACAAACGCTGCAAAGGGTTATGCCTACGGGCTGGATATGCGCCTGAACGGCGAGCTGGCCAAAGGCGCGGAAAGCTGGATAAGCATGAGCCTGATGCACAGCGCCGAAATACTGCCCGGTGTGTACAACACCGCTTATTTTGACAGCGCCGGCAATGAGTTGCCCAACAGCGCCAATTACGCATCGAAAATTGCCGATAGCACCACTACCAAAACCGGTTATTTTCCGCGGCCTAACGACCAACTGGTTACGTTTAATATGTTCTTCCAGGATTATATACCCAAGTTCCCTTTTATTAAGCTGCACATTAACCTTGTTTTTGCCACCGGCCTGCCATTTGGCGCACCGGGCGCTGCGTTATATAAAGACACTTACCGTATGCCATTTTACCGCCGGGTGGATATGGGCTTTAGCGGCCAGTTGTGGGACCCCAGCTGGGCCAAGCGGCAAAAAACAAAATTCAACCAGGGGCTGAAAGGCGTGTGGCTATCGCTGGAAGTGTTTAATATTTTCGGTATTACCAACACGGTATCGTACCTGTGGATACGCGACTCGTACGGCGACCAATACGCCGTGCCCAACTACCTTACCTCGCGCCGCGTAAATGCCAAACTAATTGTGAATTTTTAGGGAAGGGCGAGTACGAAGGACAAGGTACAAACTGGTGAATGCAAATTACTTTTTGCCACTCAGTACTGTTGAAGTATTGCTGGCCGGACTACCGGAAAATAATTTTGTTACAAAAACAGAATCATCGGTATAAGGATTATGGAATTTAAGTTCATAAAAACCGCAGCAATAAACCTCTCTGAATGTATAGTAGTTTGAATCAAATCCTGTTGACCGATAGGTCACGATTTCTCCCCAAAATTCCAGTGAATTTTCATCTATACTGGTAATTACAATATTCGTATCCATGTATTGTGCCGGATAGGTAGTATCAACATTACTGGTTTGAACATAGCCAGAAACATGATATGTACCTGCGAACGTTTTGGTTAGTTCCTTTTTACAACCAAAGGAAAAAACCAGAAATACTACAATAACAAACACTCTCATCCGGCTTTTCATATTCCATCTATTATACAACTATTACGAAAATAATCAAATAACAATAAACCGCTTTTATTGCCTGGCAACAGCTATTCCGGTTTCACTTAGGACGCAACACGCAGGCCAACCAGCAGGGCCTGACAGGGTAATCACGTTTTAGTTTTTTTGTGGCTCCTCTCTGCGCCCAATTTTCTTTCATTAGGAAAATTAACGCCAAATGCCACGCCAAGCTGCCACAAACCGGAAAACCCAATAGGCGTTTGCGACCATGTTAAGGCTTCTGTTATTCCAACGCCGCCTTCAATGGTTAAATTGAACCTTTCAGTGGGGTTAATACTAACACCCGATTTACCCAAAAAGGCAAAAGTGACAAAATGAGTGAACTCGCTTTGCTGGTTATAGCCGTTAGTATAATCGTTTACCCATGCGGATGTAAGGCCCAAATCAGCCTCTGTTGCCATAAAAACGCGCGCCACGCGATGACGGTACAGGTAATATTTAACCCGCAGGCCTGTTGCAAAGCTACCGCCACTGGGAATAATGGTATAATCTGAATAGTTTACATGACTAAATTTGTCTGCATACACTTTATCTGAAAAATTACGAGGTGTTATTATACCCGTGCCTATTTTAAATAGGCCCATCCCGGCAGGGCTTCCCCCAACAAAACCCACATACAGAGGTATACACAAACCCACTGTACCATTTGCTACTCTATGTTCGTAATTAAATGATATGCTTAAATAAGCGAACCCAAGAGGGTCGAAGCTAATAGTGTTTTCGTCAGGAATATTGTTGTGCATTCGTTTAGCCCTGGAATAAAGCATTAGGTTCTCCCTTCGTCCACTAGCATAAACTACTGAATCGATAATATTTTCGTCCACTGCATAATCGGGTCCGTTAGGATAATCTGCAAGCCGGATCAAAACTTCGATTGCCCCTACCCGTTGTATTTTTCCGGTCAGCACCTTTCCACCTGAAATAAAAATTGAATCCTGGGCTTGTGTATGGATAATTGACAGCAACGATATAACAAGAATAAAGGTGTTAATAACGGTTCTCATGCGGGCCAGTTTAATGGTTAAACAAATACTATGTTTACCGCATATAAACGGCAGTGGTGGTTTTTATTGCAGGCCTGCTTATATTTATTTGGGTTTCCATATTTAACCAGCAATGGGCCTAAATACACGTAGCAACAAATTTTAATTGCACCACATCAGAACCCATCCATTTTCCTTAATTCTCCTAATTTTTGCTTTTGGCTATATATCTACTTGCAAAACTCGTTTAGCCCGTATATTTTCGCGCCGCGTTTAACAAACAAAACACGCTCAATAAAAAATGGCAGGACAAATAACTTTAACTATGATAAAGCCCGATGCCGTAGCTGCGGGCCATACCGGCAAAATATTGGATATGATAATTGAGGCCGGTTTTAAAATACAGGCCATGAAACTTACCCGCCTTTCGAAAGAAAAGGCCGAGGAGTTTTATGCGATACACAAAGCCAGGCCGTTTTTTGGCCAGTTAGTGGCTTTTATGACCGAGGGCCCCATTGTAGCCGCCATACTTGAAAAGGACAATGCGGTGGAAGATTTCCGCAAGCTGATAGGCGCCACCAACCCGGCCAACGCCGCCGATGGCACCATCCGCAAGCTGTATGCCACTGATATTGAGCGCAATGCCGTGCATGGCAGCGACAGCGACGAGAACGCTGAAATTGAAGGCAAGTTCCACTTTAGCGGGCTTGAAAGGTTTTAAACCCTGCCGTACTCCCCTACAAAACCTGAAACCTAATGATATGGCCCCTGCGTGGTTAAGCCCACAGGGGCCGTTTTTATTTTCTAATTTCACCCGCATACCAACCGGTTAGTTATGGCGCAGCATGTAGTAAAAATTTTAGATGCCGAATTTATAACGCACGATGTAAAGCGCTTTGCCGTTGAAAAACCCAAGGGGTTTACTTTTGTGCCTGGCCAGGCGGCCGATGTGAGCATTAACCTGCCCGGCTGGGAAGATAAACTGCGCCCCTTTACCTTTACCGGCCTTAACAAGTGGGACTACCTGGAGTTTATTATAAAAATTTACACCCACCACGAAGGGGTAACCCACCAGCTTAGCCGGGTAAATGCCGGTGGCGAACTGATACTGCACGATGTTTTTGGCGCTATACAATACAAAGGGCCGGGGGTATTTATAGCCGGTGGCGCAGGCATTACGCCTTTTATTGCCATTTTACGCGAACTTTACCGCACCCACCAGATAAAAGAAAACCGCTTAATATACAGCAACAAAACCGCCGCCGATATTATACTGGGGCCAGAACTACAGCAAATGCTACAGGAAAATTTTATAAACCATTTTAGCCGCCAAAACAATATTGGTTTTTTAAGCCGCCATATTAACCGCGATTACCTGATTGAAAATATTGTGAACTTTAGCCAGTATTTTTACCTGTGCGGCCCCGATAAGTTTGTAGCCGATATTAACACTGCCCTGCTGGACCTGGGCGCTGTGCCTGAATTGGTAGTATTTGAACAATAACCCCCGTTTTCTTTTTGCGATATTTGGCGCTATAAATAACCCGATTCATTATGTCTGCACAACAACCTAAAACCTTAGCCGAGTTACGGAAAATAATTAAGCCCGTACGCAACGTAAACCTTGAGCAGCAAAAGCAATACAGCAATATTGATAAACTGGCCCTGTGGATTACCGAAAAGGTAGGCAGCATGGGGTTTTTCCTGATTACTTTTGTGTGGACCATTGGCTGGCTTGGCTGGAACGTTTTGGCGCCCAAAAGCCTGCGCTTTGACCCCTACCCGGGCTTTGTGCTGTGGCTGTTTATTTCGAACATGCTGCAAATTTTTTTGATGCCTTTAATAATGGTGGGCCAAAACCTGCTGGCCGACCACGCCGAGGCCCGGGCCCAGGCCGACTTTGAGGTAAACACCAAAGCCGAAATGGAAATAGAAACCATACTGATGCACCTGG
>DASZPC010000433.1:0-9549 GCA_035550455.1 Chitinophagales bacterium
AAACGGCAATATAGTTACCACCGGTAAACTGGTAAAAACAACTAATTAGTAAACGTACTGTACGCCAATACGCAGGTCATCTTCCGTCCATTTCATACCGGTATCGGGTTGTTTAAGGCGCAAATCGTAATGCACTTTAACCGTAAGGTTGTACGGCAGGCAGAAAAAATCGTAAGCAAACGATACCGTGCGCTGCTGGTTGCCGTCAACAAGGTCGCTGGGGTTAAATTCATCGTAACGAACGGCAAAAGCCGAGCGCAACAATTTTGAATAGTAATTAGCCTGCACCAAAAAGCCGCCATTGCGGTAATAGTTGGTATTGTACTGGGCCAGCGAGGTAGCCAGTGGTGTATTGGCATGTGGTTTCATGCGGCTCCAGTCCATTTCAAACTGTGCCGAGAAACCATGCCACATAAAGGCGGCATCGGCGCCATAAGAAAGCTTAACCCCGTTAATGGTCATTACATTACCAATATTATAATCGGTACTGCCGGTGGCATCGCCGGTAAAAACCGATTTTTCGTTATACCTGAAACCTGCGCCTACACGGGCCAGCGGCAGGGCCAGGTTATTTTTATCCAGTTCTTCATCGCGGTAATAAGAAGAACAAAGTTCCACGCGGCCAAAATATTCAGGCTTGCCATTTACATCGCCTTTGCCCAGCAGTATGCCCTCGCCTACCCCGCTTACTATACCTGCCATAATGTTGATGTGCTGCCGCCAAATATCGTGGTACAACATAAAGCCCACATCGCGGCGGCTGAAATAAGTGCCGTTGGCAATTTCGGCGCGGCGCATAAACGGCGAAGGTATTTTATCAACATTGGAACTTGCTGAGAAGGGCAGCTTAAAATAACCCACCTTTACATTAAGGTAGGGGTTTTCGTAGCGTATGTTGGCCTCAGTAAGCGGAATGCTCTGCGGGTCGTTGGGGTTTGAAGCAAAGGCAATAATATCGGCCAGGTTGGCTTCTAATTCGTATTTAACAGCGCCTTTTACATAGCCTTTTATCTGCAAACGGGCATCATCGAACCTGAAAGTGTTTTTGTGGTAATCGCCTGCATTAGGGTCGCCTTTATATGCAGGCTGGTATTGATAAAAGCCAATAAGATAACCACCTAATTGCAGAGAGTTCCAGCCGTGTGTAATAGTAAACTGCCCAAAGGATATGCCATACCCAAGCAGCAGCACAAAACTTAAAACCGATATTTTTTTCATGGGTTATTGCAGTTTAAATTTGAACAGTTGCGACATATCATCGCTAACAATTAAAAGGTTGCCGTTGGTATCAAAACAAATGCCCTCGGGGTTAATAACCGGTACGTTCCAGCTTTGCAAAATGCTGTAATCATCGGGGTTTACTTTCATTACGCGGTGGTCTTCATCGCTTAGCAGCCACAAATAATTATTGTGATAAGTAACCGACGAAAGTTCAGAGAACTGTTTCGGGCGTAACTGGTTGAGCGGTGTAAAATCTTCACTGTATTCATAAATCATGGCGGGCTTTTCAATTACCGCTATAAATTTTTTGGCCGACGGTATATAGGTTAAACCTTCAAATGCTTTGTTGCGGCCACCGCCAAAATGCAGGTAAATACTTTTTTTAATTGTAAAGTCTTTTTCTGTCATCACATCTACACGGCGCAGGCTTTCATCCAGCGCATAAATCATACCGCCTTTCATACAAACCGATTCGTAATCGCTACCATCGTATTTGGTTTGGCGCAGTATTTTACCGTTACTGTCGGCCTCGGCAATACTGCCCCGGTTGCTAACTATGTAATAGTTTGAAGGGTTAGTTGCCGTAAGGCAAATATCTGAGGGCTCGGCCAGGTTAATATCGTGGTGGTAGTAGGGTTTTAAGTAGGGTATTTTTTTAAAACCGCAGGCAAGCACCAGCAACAAAAGGGGAATATATTTTTTCATATACATGGGTGATTATAAGTGATTAGCTGCGCCGGGTGTAGGGTTGGGGAAATTGGTCCAGGTAGTGCCGCCATCGGGATAGCGGCCTTCGCTTACATTGGTACCCTGCGGACCAAAAGGATGCCAGGTAAGCGTATCGTACCCGCCACCGGTGCGCTTGCGGAACAGGCCCACAAATTCGCCGGTTTTGCTAAGGCCAAAATTGGTATGCACCTGGGTAAGAATCTGCGCCGAATCATCGGCATACACCACCATGTACCCTTTACCGGGAATGCTCAACTGGTTAATTTTAAATTTCTCGGGCTGGGTGCTGTCGTCAGTTATATAATAATTAGTGTTGGCAAAGTTTACGGTGGAATCGCCGGTGTTATACAGTTCAATCCAGTCGGTGGCAAGGCCAAATTCGTTTACCTGTGTGGCCCCGGCAGCCACAAACTCATTAATAACCACAGCACCCGAAGAGTCGAGGCTGCTACCGGCATGGTCTTTAAAAAAGTTGATGTTATCCTGCCGGTCTTTAACACAGCCGTGAATGGTAAGCAGCCCAAGGGCCAATAAAAACAGAATGGATATTTTTTTCATAAAAAAGGAAAATGATTTTGCGGCGCTAAGAAACCTTTAAATAAAATTTTATTCTACTAAACAACACTTTGGTTATCAACATCTAAAACACATTAAAGCCCTAAAAAAATTCCCTTCCGGAACATACCAAAAGGGAATTTTTAGTGTCAATTAAAACCTGTTATTGTTATTGCGTAATAACTAATTTGTGCGCTTCGGTACCATTGGTTGTAACCAGCCTTAACAGGTAACAACCGGAAGCCAGCCCGTTTACAGGCAGTTGTGCATTTAAACGGTTCAGCAGGCCGTAATCCTGATTGGCCACACGCTGGCCGTTTATATTATACAACTGCAAGGTACAGGCCGTATTGTTTTTGAAAACAGCATTTATTTCAAGGTTACCACCGGTTACCCAAGCATTGAAGCTTTCGGTAATTGTATTGTTATTAATACCAGTTGGCTCGCTAACGTTATAGCAATCGCTGGTTGAACAGTTGTTGGCATCGGTTATGGTAACGCAATAAGCGCCAGCTGTAATATTGCTGATGGCCGAGGTGGTAGCCCCGGTGCCCCATGTATAAGTATCAACACCGGTGCCGCCGGTAACAGCAAGGGCAACGCTGCCATCGGAGCCGCCATGTGTGGTTACATTAGTAACAGTGGCATTAACGCTTAACGAATCGGGGGCGTTAACGGTGGCGCTAACGGTGGCGGTGCATGAGTTAGCATCGGTAACAGTAACCGTGTAAGAACCGGCATCGAGGGCCTGCGGGTTAACCGAGTTTGGCCAGGCATAAGTATAAGCGCCCGAGCCACCACTAACGGTTAAAGAAACAGAGCCATTGGTAACACCGTAGCAGGTAATGTTAGTTACGCTTGTTAAAATTGAAATAGCCGAAGGCTCGGTAACAGTATAAGTATTAATAGAAGTGCAACCGCCGTTATCGGTAACGGTAAGGGTATAGTTGCCAGCAGCCACATTGCCCAGGTTTTGGGAGGTATCGGTATTGCTCCATAAAAACGCATACGGCGCAGTGCCACCCGCAGGGGTAACCGCTATGCCACCGGTGCTACCACCATTACACAGCACATCGGTAACAGATGGCGTAACAGTAAGGCTGCCTGAATTTGAGATAGTGGCGCTGAAAGTAGCCGAGCACGAATTGGCATCGGTAACAGTTACTGTATATGAACCTGCACCGAGCCCGCTAATATCTTCAGTGGTTGCACTATTGCTCCATACATAACCTAAAGATGGTGTACCACCGGTTACGGTAATATCCACCGCACCTGTATTACCACCACTGGCACATGGCAGGTTGGTAATACTGGCAGTAATATTAATAGCAGCCGGTTCGGTAACAGTTACCGCATAGGTAGCAGTGCAGTTGTGGGCATCGGTAACCACTACGCTGTAGTTGCCACCGGTTATGTTATTCAGGTTTTGGGTAGTGGCATTGTTGCTCCACAAGTAGGTGTAAGCTTGTGTGCCGCCACCTACCGAAAGGTTAATAGAACCGGTAGCACCGCCATGACAGGCAGGGCTGGTTGGCGTAGCTGAAACACTAAGTGCAGAAGGTTCGGTAATAGTATCGGTTACAGCGGCTGTGCAACTGCCGTTGGCAGTAACAGTAACGGTGTAAGTACCTGCTGTAAGGCCGGTGCGGTTTTGCGTGGTTATGCTGCCATCGCTCCAGGCATAAGTATAAGTTGAACCGCCACTTACGCTGATATTGATAGCCCCTGTATTGCCACCGTTGCAGGCTACATTAGTAGATGACGAAACACTGGCATGAACACCTGATAAAGAAGATGTTTTTGGCGCAAAAGCTATACCACGGAATACCGTATTAGTTGCGGCAGCGGCCACCCCGCTTAATGTACCGCTTATGGTTTGGTTATAACCGGTGTTATCAGTAAAAGTAAATATAGAATCGCCGGCGGTGAGGAACAACTGTACCGAGCCACAACCTGCAGAACCTGTTATGCCCCTAAGGCCCGAAGCGCATGGTATATTGCCATTGTAAACCCAGTTACCGCCAACCAAAGAGTATTTAATAATGCCCCCGGTGCTGCCGGTGCGGTCGTCGCAGGCATAAACCACATCGTTACCCGAAACACCTGCATCGAGGTCGAAAAAGGCAAAGCCATACATGGAAGAAGAAGAACTGGTATCGGTACCTAAAACACCCGCCATACTTGCTGTGGTTTGGCCACTGGTGGTTGGCAAACCTGTGCCTACGCTACTCATACCATGATATGAACCAGAGGCAGACGATATGTATAACTGGCCGCCTGCAATATTTACCACGCGGGTATTGGTTACATCGGTACTTACCTGCACGGGCGAACTGGTAAACGAACCAAAGGGGGCATAGAATGTACCACCTAAACTGCTGGAACCTGTACCTGAACACCAGAAAGAGGCGCCATCGTTAGTTACGGCGCCGCGTATATTATTCTTTTTATAAGCGCTGCCTACTATAAAGCCGGTGGTGGTATTTATATTACCTGCCGAGTCGACCCGGCCAATGGTGCGGTTAATACCATCGGTAGATGCCACCGAGGTAAAACCGGTAGTGGTATCGTAGCCGGCAAAGGCAAGATAGCGGCCATCGGCCGAAAGGGTTAAAGAACCTTCGGAACTGGCACTGCCGCTTAACACTAACTGATGGTTGGCGCCATTAGTTACCGTAGGCACTGCAAACGATTGCACAAAAACACCAGCCGGTGTATACTCATCTAAAAAAACGGGCTGCGAGGCATTTGATAAAGACGTTGAGCCATCGCCCACGCGCAAAATAACAATGTTGCCGGGGGTAAAATTCCCGGCCATAATTACACTACATATCAAAACCAGCAATTGCGTAAAAAGTCCTTTTTTCATTCGTATCAGATTTTGAGGGCAAAATACCTTGTTGATTGTTTCAAAAACTAAAACCCAATGTAAACTTTATGTTATGTAACAAATATAATAATAAATTAATAAAAATACTTAACTTATTGAAAATGCGGCAAATACCTTCTTATAAACAAAGTATCAAAAAAATGTGTAAAACCCGGATACAAAAAAACCTATGCGCCTGGGTATTAATTTATGGTTAATGCCCATAGGAGACGGGTTAATGCCGTGGGAGGTTGTAGTAAAAGTAAAGCGGCAGGTGAGCCTCCTCCTGAGGCTTCGGCAAGTTGGAAAATTTGCTTTTGCCTGCGCCGCCCTCCATTTCGACTTCACTTTGTTCCGTCGAAATTTCGCCCTAAAGGGAGTGCCGCTACCACTCTGGCGTGAGTAGACTAACACAAACCGTGGGGGGAAACTAATGGCAGACTCATCCCCCTACCCCCTTCTCTACAAAACAAAGAAGGGTAAATACAACCCCACCAAACCTGACTGCGGCAGGCAGGCCTCCTCCTGAAGCTTCGGTCAGGGTATGATACCTAAAGGGAAGGCTTCATGCCATTGTTTGAACCTGGATTTGCAGGATGGAAGCAAAATACAACCACCTCGTCTGCCGGTGTTCCGCACCGGCATCCACTTCCAACGATAGCTGTTGGAACTTTCAGCCCTCCTAAAATTTAGGAGGGGAGTTTTAAATGCAAGCACTCATCGGCGGGAGACAAACCCTAAAGACAAATAGGAAGATCGCCGCGGCTTTTACGCTGTTTATTGAGAAAGGGAAAAGCCCCGCGATGACGGCTGCATCGTAATTTCACATTAATGTGAAATTATAGTTGGGCTTAAACTTGCATTGGGGCTATGCGGGGATGTATATTTGGCGGTATGAGTGAGTTGCTTACAGGCCTTTTGGAAGGGTTTCTGCTTTTAAATTTTAATTTGCGTAAAAGGCTGATAATCAGTGGGGTATCTATTTATCTGTCTAAAGTAGATAACCTACTGAAAAACAATTAGTTATGCGAAAAAAATAGATAAAATAGACAAAAACAGAGCATAAATAGACAACGGTTTGATGGAAAGAAAAACATGGTAAGCGCCAATACCTATATTCGCCCCGTGAACATAGTTAAAGCCATTCAGTCGGTTTTGGTAAAAGACCTTGTTATTGAGTTCCGCAACAAGTATGTGCTGGGCGGTATTGTGCTGTATGTGTTCTCGTCGGTACTGGTTATTTATTTTGCGTTGCAGTACAGCAATTCCCTGCAAGGCTTAAATCCGGTGGTGTGGAGTGTGTTGTTCTGGCTTATTATATTGTTCAGTTCGGTTAATGCCATAGCCAATTCGTTTTTCAGGGAACCCGAACACCGCTTTTACTACTATTATTATACGTTAAGCCCGCAGGCAGTAATTATAGCCAAGCTGATTTATAATTTCCTGTTTACGGTTTTGCTTTCGGCGCTTACGTTTATCATATTTTCGGTAATGGTAAGTAACCCGGTAAGTAACTACCCGGTGTTTGTTTTAGCGGTAATACTTGGCGGCACGGGGTATTCGTTTTTATTTACCACCATGAGCGCCATAGCCGGGCGGGCGGGCAATAATGCCACGCTGCTGGCGGTGCTGGGTTTTCCGCTGGTAATACCTATGTTAATTTTTCTAACACGGTTATCGGCCAGCGCTATTGGCGAAACCGGCTTTAGCGATGAAACCATTAAAAACCTGCTGTTGCTGGGCGCTTTTAACCTGGTGCTGCCAACACTGGCCTTGGTATTATTTCCATATATTTGGCGCGATTGAAAAACACCTCATTCCCCTGCCTTTTATAAAGGAGAAGGGAGGAATGAAAAATAAGAAGTAATGAATTGGTTATATAGTAAATGGTGGAAGTGGTTGTGTGTTGTTTTGTTGCTTTATGTTGTAGTGGGCAGTTTTTTAGTTCCGCTTGGGCCCGGGCTTTCGGGTATTGATACCATTAATTTTACCACCGATTCGGTTTACACGTTTACCCTGCATTGCTACCACAGCCATTTTAAAAGCCCGGAGGTGGGCAAGGTGCAGGTGTGGTTTAAAAACGGCAACGATTATTACTGCCCTAAAAGCCTGGCCGTGGTGGATGACAATACCATACAGGCACAGTTTAGTGTGGCAAAAGGCCAAAAACTAAACCAGCCCACTTTCGATTTGGTTTTGAACGACCATATTGACGGCACCTTTGCGCTGCGCGATGCTGTGGCTTTAGTGCAAAACAGCGATAACGCCCCAGCGGGCGATTCCACCACCACATATACCGCCAAACAATGCCCGGTAGAGGTACAGAACAACAAGGCCGCTTTTTTGGCATTTCCGTACCGCGAAATTTTGTATGAATCTATCCGCAACACATTTTTCCATGTGCCTATGTGGTTTACTATGACGGCGCTGGTTTTGTTTTCGCTTTACTTCAGCATTAAGTATTTAAGAAAGGGCAATTTAGAGCATGATGTTTACGCCCACCAGGCCATTGTGGGGGCATTGCTTTTTGGCGCTTGCGGGTTAATGACGGGCAGTGTATGGGCGCGCTATACCTGGGGCCAGTTTTGGGTAAACGACCCTAAACTGAACGGCGCGGCCATTGGGGTTTCGATATACCTGGCCTACCTTATTTTGCGCGGGGCCATTACCGATGAAATTAAACGGGCGCGCATAGCGGCCACTTACAATGTGTTTTCCATCGTTATTTTTATGTTGTTTATATTCATTATGCCGCGGCTTACCGATTCGCTACACCCCGGCAATGGCGGCAACCCGGCCTTTAGCAAATATGATTTGGATAATACGCTGCGCATGTTTTTTTACCCGGCGGTAATTGGCTGGGTGCTGCTGGGTTTCTGGATTGTTTCGATACTTATACGCTTACAGTTAATAAAGCATAAACAGGAGGCATGAAAAAGTTTGTATTAATTATGGTTTGCGTGGCACTTTCGCTGGCAGGGTTTAGCCAGGCCGAGGTGGCCAATAGCAATGGCGACCTGTTCAGGAGCAACCACAAAATATATGTAGTAATGGCTGTATTGGCTATTATACTTACGGCCATTTTCGTGTTTTTATTTGGCATGGAAAGGCGGCTTAAAAACCTGGAAAACAGCCAAAAACCGTAGGACACAGGGCAGGCCAGATGTTAAGAACCCGTAATTTGGCGAAATGGGTTTTTGGTTTAGGTTTGCCAAGCGCTGGCCAAGCGCGCATTATTAATTAAACTAATTTTTATGGCAACAAATGATGGTGGCGATAAGCACGACCTAAAAACCCTTAGTTTTCACGAAAGCGTTTCGTATTACTTCGACAAGGCAGCCAAATTTACTGGCGCACCGCAGGGGCTGCTGGACCAAATTAAAGCCTGCAACAGCATTTACAAAATGAATTTCCCGGTAAAATGGGGCAACAAAGTAAAAGTAGTGGAAGCGTACCGCGTGCAGCACTCGCACCACCGGATGCCTACCAAAGGCGGTATCCGTTACTCGGTATTTGTTGACCAGGACGAGGTGATGGCACTGGCGTCGCTTATGACGTACAAATGCGCCATAGTGGACGTGCCTTTTGGCGGCGCCAAAGGTGGCATTAACATTGCCCCGCGCCAAACCCCGCCGGAGGTACTTGAAACCATAACCCGCCGCTATACCGCCGAGTTGGTGAAGAAGAATTTTATAGGCCCCGGCATAGATGTGCCAGCGCCTGATTACGGCACCGGTGAGCGCGAAATGGCCTGGATACTGGATACCTATATGACCCTGCGCCCCGGTGAGGTAGATGGCTACGCTTGTGTAACGGGCAAGCCGGTATCGCAGGGCGGCGTACACGGGCGTACCGAAGCCACCGGGCGCGGCGTAGTATATGCCCTGAACGAGGTTTGCAGCTATGCCGATGATATGAAAGAACGAGGCCTTACCCCCGGCCTTGAAGGTAAAAGGGTGGTGGTGCAAGGCTTAGGAAATGTAGGCTTTAATACCGCCCAAATTATACGCGAATACGGCGCCATTATTATTGCTATTGCTGAAAGTGACGGAGCTATTTATAACCCCAAAGGCCTTGACCCCCGTGCTGTGCTAAAATATAAAGAAGAGCATAAAGGCGTTTCGGGTTTCCCCGGTGCAAAAACACTGAAAAACAGTGCCGATGCACTTGAACTG
>DASZPC010000434.1:0-2279 GCA_035550455.1 Chitinophagales bacterium
ATTGGCGGTTATTAGTTCCTTGCCATCATCGTTCATTTTAAAGGTTTTTATTTTACCCTTGCTTACAAAATAAAGGGCCACCGGCCGGTGGCCCTGCGTGTAAAGCATCTGCTTTTTCTTCACGGTTTGTATTTCGTGGTCGCCATCGGTAAGGTTTATTTTGCCGGTGCTTTTGGCTTCTTTTAAAAAGTCGTTAATACCATCAATGCTGCTGGCATATTCGGTTTTCAGCATTTCGCTTTTTTTCAGGCGGGTTTCAATGGCGTTCAGCAGTTCTATATCATCAAAAGGCTTGGTTATATAATCATCGGCGCCCATTTCCATGCCCCTGCGCAGGTCGCTGCGCTCGGCTTTGGCAGTAAGGAATATAAATGGTATCGCCGATGTTTCGCTGTTTTTACTAAGCATGTGCAATACCCCGTAGCCGTCTAATTCCGGCATCATAATATCGCAAATAATAAGGTCGGGTTTTTCTTTCAATGCCATGTCAACCCCCTTTTTGCCGTTTTCGGCACAGGTTACTTTATAACCGGCTAAATCAAGTATCTCCTCAATGTTTTCGCGCACGGCGCCGTTGTCTTCTATTACTAAAACTTTTTTCATCCTTTATCGCTTTTTGTGGTGGGAATTTCAATAGTAAATATAGAACCTTTTCCTATGTCCGAATGGAGATATATTTTGCCTTTTAACAATTCAAGGTATTTAGAAACAATGTGCAGGCCAAGGCCGGTCCCTTCAATATTGGAAGCATTCCTGGCGCGGAAAAACCTTTCAAATAAATGCTCGCGGTCCTCTTTCGAGATACCAATACCCGCATCCTGCACGCTAATACTCAGCTTGTTTTTGCTTTGTTTACAGCTTATTCTTATTTCAGCGCCTTCGCCCGAAAACTTGCAGGCATTGCTAACCAGGTTTATCAATATGTTTTTCAGCAGCCGCTTATCGCTGCACACTACCGTAGTGCCTTTGGGGTGTTGCAGGGTTATTTTTTGGCCCTTTCGGGCTATTTCCTGCATTTCGCCAATAAAGTTTTCCATAAAGCTGGCACACTCAAATTCCTCCAATACCGGTTTTATCAGGCCCTCTTCAAGTTTGCCCAACGATAGCAGGTCCTCCAGCATGGCATTCATATGCTTTACCGAATCTTTTATTTTGTTGATGTGCCGTTCGCGCTTTTCCACCTCATCTGCGTTTTGATATTTGCCTATAAGCCCGGCCGATGAAATAATAGTACTAAGCGGCGTACGGAATTCATGCGAAACGGTAGATACAAACCGCGATTTCAGATCGCCCAGTTCTTTTTCCCTTTCCAGTGCTTCGGCAAGTTCATCTTTCGATTTTTCCAGTTGGGCCAGCGTTTCGCGCAACATGGTGGTGCGGTCTTCCACTTTGCGTTCAAGGTCCTGGTTCATTTGCTTTATCTGGCCCGAGTATTTTTCCAGTTCCAGTTTTTGCGCCTCTAAAACAGCCTCGTTTTTCTTCCTTACCGTAATATCAATAATAAAGGCTATTACATACCGGCCCCTGTCCGATTCAAAAGGGCTAAGGCTTATTTCAACCGGAAACCTGCTCCCGTCTTTCCGTTGCGCGTGTAGTTCCATGCCGCTGCCCATGCCCCGCGCCCTGGGGTGCTCGTTAAATTCAGCGCGGTATTTGCGGTGTTGGCGGGCAAGTTCTTTAGGTATCAGCAGTTCAATTTTTTTACCTGTAAGCGCCCCTTTTTCGTAGCCAAACATTTTTTCGGCGGCGGGGTTTACGCGTACCATTTCGCCGGTAGCGTTGGTAAGTATTATTCCTTCGGTAGCATTGTCAAAAAGGGTTTCGGCCCCAATTACGGTATTCACGGGTCAGGTAATTATTAAGTTTATATATCGGCTATAAAGTAAACTGTTGGTGCAGCGCCGGTATTTCCACTTCTTTAAACCCTTTGCGCAGCAGCCTGCTCCTGAAATTTATCTGCACGTCATAATCGCCATGTACCAAAAACAGCTTTTTTACTTTACCGGCATCCTGGCAACTTAAAAACCGGCACAGGTCATCGTAATCGCCATGCGAACTCAACGATTTTATTTCCCTTATTTCTGCCTTTACCTCAAATGGGTCGCCGAAAATGGTTACCTGTTTTTGCCCCTTCAGCAACCGGCCGCCCAGCGAACTGGGCTCACAATGCCCCACCATCAAAATAGTATTGCGGGCATCGCCAATGGTGTTTTTAATATGGTGCTTAACCCGGCCCGCATCGGCCATGCCCGAGGCCGAAATAATTACACAAGGCTCCT
>DASZPC010000435.1:0-5632 GCA_035550455.1 Chitinophagales bacterium
GGTAGAATATACCGACACCCTGCACTACCTGATGCCCGGAGAACCTGATACATTGAGGCTGATATTTTTTGGCGGAAGGAATGATGACCCCGCCAAGGTTGGCAATACCACCTGGCTGGATGATGTAGCCTTTTATTATGAAACCACTGGCCTTGTGCCGCTTGACGCCGATGATGCTGTTTCGGTTTACCCAAACCCGGCCAACAATATACTGCACCTGAAAAGCAGCGAAGCCCTTGCAGGCAGCCAATTCAACATTATAGATGTAACGGGCAAGGTGTTAATAAGCCAAAGCATTGAAAACGCGAATGTTGATTTTTATATCGGAAATCTTGCGGCAGGTTCTTATTTTTACTCTGTTCAGCCCAAAACCACCCATAACCCCTTTACAGGTATGTTTAGCATAACCAGATAGGTATTGCTGCAAAAACAGGCTTGTTTTGGTTGTTTTTCAGTTTTTTACGCCACTATTTTGATTTTTTTAAAAAATGGAGCTATTTTGCACACAGAATAAGTGGGTTTTGTAAGAAACTGGTATTCATATTGTATAAAGAAAATAATAATATGAAAAAGGCTTTGTGCTATTTGATTGTTAGTTCAGTTGCGGTATTTTACCTGAGTTCCTGCTCGAAAGATGGGGGGCAAAGCTCCACTGTAGTTACCGATATTGACGGTAACGTGTATAAGACTGTTCAGATAGGTACCCAAACCTGGATGATGCGTAGCTTAAGGGTTACCAAATATGCTGATGGCACCCCACTGAAAAACGGGCTTCATGCCGGCAACATCGGGGTTTCAGGCGACACACTGCACTATTTTTTCTACTATAACAACGATACCGCCTATCTTTATGACTACGGATATTTCTATACATGGTCGGCAGTAATGCGTGGTAAACAAAGCAGTAGTGCCTCGCCCAGTGGTATACAGGGCCCATGTCCTAATGGCTGGCACGTTCCTTCAGAGGCAGAATGGCAAACCCTGGTTGATTACCTTGGCGGCAATTTATCAGCCGGAGGATACATGAAAGGTTATTCGTACTGGCAAGGTGGAAACAGTGGCGAAGGTGGTGGAAATGAAAGTGGGTTTAATGGATTGCCTTCAGGTTACAGAACCGCAGCGGGCCCGGGTGCCGCGCGCACGGCCGGGGCTTTCTTTTGGAGTACCAACGAACAAGACAATACCAGCGCTTTCATACGCGAGTTATTCAACACCTCAACCGCTGTAGGCGATTCAGCTTTTGTAAAAAATACCGGCGCTTCGTGCCGTTGCTTGCAGGATTAATTTACCAGCTTAACATCGTTGTTAACAGGATTTTTTAATCAATCCTGATGTAATCTATCACCGTATTTTTATCGTTTTCCAAAAACGGAATCTCGGGTTGGCTGTAATACACACCATCCTGATAAAGTGGTGAGCCTATCCAGAGGAAAAGGTACTTGTTGGGAATGCGGGCCATTTGTTTAGTAATCACTGCATCTTCCTTTCCATCTACTAAAAAGCGTACGTATTCGGGGTACCAATACAACTCGTAGGTATGAAACTGATTGAAAAACGAAGGCGGCAGTGCTTTGCCGGGTACATTTAGTTGCCGTACATTAAGCCGGTTAATATCCTCACCATCATAAACCATTTTACCACCCGGTTTAATAACCACCGAGGTATCGCGCATATAATCTACAATAGAATAATTAATAAAAGCGCTATCGTCCCACTGGCTGTTTACGCCATCCTGGCTGTTCCATATTTCAAAATCAATTTCATAAGGCTGCTTACCCAAGGGGTTGCGCAAATAGCTGTAAGGGTTGTTCGTATCAACCGGGTCGGGGTCGCGCTGATACAGCCAGAGGTTATGGATAATGCCGTTGGGGGTACCCGCTTTGTTGGTCATAGGTGCAAACTTTGCGCGCACCGTTAAATGGCCGTATTTAAAAGATGGCCCGAATAAAAACTCGCCCCACGTTTTTTTGTAATCACCTTTTGTAGATTTAGGAATGGTAAGTTTTATACCATTTAACACTATTGAACAGTTTTGGGGTTTAATACCATAATCGGCCTTAACATAGCCGGCCCTGGCAATATAGCCCTTAAAAAAATCATCGGGCTGCCAGGCCTCGCTAATCACCTCTTTATACCAGCCACTACAGGTATCGCAAAGGGGTTTTTCTTTCCCATTTTTGGGAATATAAATATGATTGGGCGTAAGGTCGTTTGCCCCGTTAAAATACTCATCCAAAAACACAAACCTGAAGTGGTTAGGGGCGGTATAAGACATGTATTGGTAATACTTCTGGCCATTGTTATCCAATTCATCCATCTTAACCACAGCAAACGGATTTATTTGCATCAAATTTAAATCCCTGTTCATTAACAACCCATCGCTATCGGGCAGTGCAAGGGCCATAAATTCGTAATTGCCGGGGCGTGCCGGGTCTTTGTCGTCATCCCATCCAAACTCCCCTTTAGGATTCAAGCCAATCGTAAAAGGTATCTGCACAACACTGTCGGTTCCTGCCAGCAGGGTAATTTTCATCTCGTCCGATGCACCATAGTAATTATCAAGCCAGGGGTGTGTAACGCGTTGTAACGAATCATCGGTGCGGTACCAATAGCTGGTATTTTGGTAAAACAACCTTACATAAAAAGTATGCGTTTCCGGATAGGTATTTTTTAAAGCAAGTTGAGCGTATGCTTTGCCGTGAGTAAGGCAGGTATTAGGAAAGCAAACTTCGGCGTATTTCCAAATTGTATCGGCTGTGTGATAAACACATTTAGGGCTATAAATATGGGTGTATTGCAGGTTTAAGGCAGTATTGTAACCAAAAGGTTTGAATGATTGAATGAAAGCCCCCGAAGTTGCATGAAAAGAGGAATGCAGATGGGTGCAGTTGTAATAATTGTCAGGTAACTTATACAGCAAATAGTGCTTGTCGAAATACCCGGCGGAAGGTTTTTCGGGCCGTAAACTATCGTACGCAACATACTGGTTGGGCCTGCAACTGATAATAAAAACCAGTAGAAGGCCGGTAAATAAAACGCTCCATTTATTAAACAGATGGTTACAAAACATGCTTAAAAATATATGCTTAGGCCGAATAAAAAACCGTGGATAAAGCTTTCACTTATCAAAAGATAAAAAATAAGACCTAAAACATCACAACCAACAGGCCTGTAAATCACATAAATACCGCATTAACAATTAATTACAGGAAAATAAATTGTAGAAGGGGTACATTTTTTCAGCACAATTTCCAAAATTATATTTACTTTGAACAAAGGTAATTTCAGACATTCGCGTCTGATTTTGGGCGACACTAATTTTGTAATTTTTTATTGTTCTATATGAAAAAGTTCTATGCTGCTATTGTGCTTATATTAAGCACCGTTTTAATTTATGCACAAGTGCCACAAGCGGTAAATTACCAGGCCATTGCACGCGATGCTTCGGGAAACCCGCTAACAAACCACACTATATCGGTACGGTTTACTATTGATAATGGTATTAATCCCGGCACCCCTGAATACCAGGAAACGCATACCAATGTTACAACCAATCAGTTTGGTTTGTTTACTTTAAAAATAGGGCAGGGAACACCCACCTTGGGCACCTTTGCTGGTATAAACTGGTCAACAGGTAACAAATACCTTTTGGTTGAAATGGATCCAAACGGGGGAAGCAACTACCTTAATATGGGTATTACGCAGTTGGTAAGCGTTCCGTATGCATTATATGCCCAAACAGCAGGTAACGGGGCCGGTGTTACCGGACCTACCGGACCTACTGGCCCAACAGGGCCTGCCGGAAGTATAGGCACACAGGGCACTACCGGTGCTACAGGCGCCACGGGTGTTACAGGTGCTACAGGCGCCACTGGAATTACAGGGGCCAATGGCAATACCGGCGCTACAGGCATTACAGGGCCAACCGGAAATACAGGCATTACAGGGAGTACCGGCGCTACAGGTTTAGCAGGTGCTACCGGTGTAACCGGGCCAACCGGAGCCACCGGTAATACCGGCGTTACGGGAGCCACCGGCGTTGGCATTACCGGTGCTACAGGCGATACTGGCCCAATAGGTGTTACAGGCCCTACAGGTAATGATGGGTTGCAGGGCGCAACGGGTGCAGCAGGCGCAACCGGAGACACGGGGCCCACTGGCCCAACAGGCGCTGGTGGCGGGGCCACAGGGCCTACCGGTGCAACGGGCGATACTGGCCCTGCTGGCCCTACCGGGGCTGGAGTAACTGGCGACACCGGGCCTACCGGTGCACCAGGCGCGCAGGGTGATACAGGGCCTACCGGTGCAACGGGCGATACAGGGGTAACCGGACCAACAGGCGCTGGTGGTGGTGCTACCGGACCTACGGGTGATACGGGGCCTGCTGGCCCTACAGGGACTGGCGTAACTGGGGCTACTGGTGACACAGGCCCTACGGGCGCTACCGGTGACACGGGAGTACAAGGAAATACAGGCGCAACCGGGGTAACAGGAGATACAGGTTTACAAGGTGATACAGGGCCTACTGGGCCGACAGGAGATACAGGGGTAACCGGACCAACAGGTGCTGGTGGTGGTGCTACCGGGCCTACTGGTGATACCGGACCTGCTGGCGCAACCGGCGACACGGGTCCTGCTGGCCCTACAGGCGCAGGAGTAACGGGGGCGACCGGTGATACAGGCCCTACCGGGGCAACCGGTGATACAGGCCCTGCCGGCCCCACAGGGGCTGGTGTAACAGGTGCAACGGGTGATACCGGGCCAACTGGAGCTACGGGTGATACTGGTCCTGCTGGCCCCACTGGGGCTGGTGTAACTGGGGCGACTGGTGACACAGGCCCGACCGGGGCGACCGGTGACACGGGAGCACAAGGAGATACAGGCGCTACTGGTGATACAGGGGCTACAGGTAGTACAGGGGCAACTGGCGACACAGGTGCGACTGGTGCAACAGGCATTACTGGCGCAACAGGAGATACTGGAGCCACCGGTGCAACGGGTGATACAGGACTTCAAGGTAACACAGGTGCTACTGGGGCCACTGGCGATACAGGTGCTACGGGTGATACGGGGGCTACAGGTGCAACAGGGGCAACTGGCGACACAGGAGCGACTGGTGCAACGGGTGATACAGGACTTCAAGGTAACACAGGTGCTACTGGAGCCACTGGCGATACAGGGGCAACAGGAAGCACTGGAGCGACAGGTGACACAGGTGCTACCGGTAATACTGGAGCCACCGGTGCAACGGGTGATACTGGTCTACAAGGCAATACAGGTGCTACTGGAGCCACTGGCGATACAGGTGCGACAGGTAGTACAGGGGCAACTGGCGACACAGGTGCGACTGGTGCAACGGGTGATACTGGTCTACAAGGCAATACAGGAGCCACTGGAGCCACTGGCGATACAGGTGCGACAGGAAGTACAGGAGCTACTGGTGCAACTGGCGACACAGGTGCGACTGGTGCAACAGGCGTTACTGGCGCAACAGGAGATACTGGAGCCACCGGTGCAACAGGCGTTACTGGCGCAACAGGAGATACTGGAGCCACCGGTGCAACTGGTGATACTGGGGCTACAGGTAGTACAGGGGCAACTGGCGACACAGGAGCGACTGGTGCAACAGGCA
>DASZPC010000436.1:0-4444 GCA_035550455.1 Chitinophagales bacterium
TGCCACTGGCACTGAGCAAAATTACCGGCGAGCATAATTTGTTTTTTAATATGCTGGTTACGGTGGGCTTGTTTGGTTTAATAGCTTCCTTTCATGGTTTGTTACTGGCTGCCGGGCGCTCCACCTTCGAGTTTGGAAGGATGAAACTGGCCCCGGCTTTTTTAGGCAGGGTATCGCCTAAATTTCAAACACCTGCCAATGCATTGTTGCTGAACATGTTTATTGGCATAGGGGCTTTGCTGGTGGGGCAAACCGATCAAATAATCACCATTTCGGTATTCGGGGCTATTACGCTGTATATTATTGCTATGGCCTCGCTGTTTGCGCTGCGGAAAAACGAACCCACTCTGCAAAGGCCATTTAAAGTACCTTTCTACCCAGTTACGCCGTTGCTGGCGTTTGTTATTGCAGTTATTTCAATAATTGCCATGACTTATTATAATTGGATGCTTGCTTTGATTTATTTTGGGCTGCTGATTGCAGCGTATGTTATTTTTAAATTGTTAAAGCAGAAAACACATTTTTAAAAACAAGAGTAAATTCTTATTTGAATTATTAGATGCAATTGTTATCTGACATAAAGAATTATCAAACAATAATAGCTGCAACAATTGCTGCGCTTATTGCGATTATCGGCTGGATTTGCATAGCAAAAAAGAATAGAGAGCATGAGGAGTTTAAATTGCGTTTAATAGAGCGATTTAAGGTCAGAAAGGGAATGCTCGATTCTTATATAGCTTGGCTTGTGGAAATGGATAAAGTAATAGTAAAATATAATGATATCGATTATAAAAGGGATGTGGAATTAGTTGACAAATTGAAGAGAGTGAATTGGCTAATTGAAATATATGGAACAACAGATGAAAAGGAAAGGATGGAAAAACTTGCAAAATCATTAGCTATTCCTGATAACGGAAGTGAGATTCGTGAAACAATAAAATCTTTGACAAAAGTTGTTTTAAATTCTATAAAATTCGAGTACGACTTAAAAAAATTAAATTAATATTTAATTAATCATGACAGACAAACAAATCATTGATTACGTTAAAAACCACCCCTCGGGAAAAGTAAAATTAGCCATAACTGATGTTGACGGCATTTTGCGCGGTAAATACATCAGCGCCGAAAAATTTGCGGGGGTGGTGGAAGGCAACCTCGGTTTTTGCGATGTGGTTTTTGGCTGGGACAGCGCCGATGTGGCTTATGATAACACCAGCTATACCGGCTGGCACTCGGGTTACCCCGATGCGAAAGCGAAACTGGATTTGAGCACCTTCAGGAAAATACCCTGGGAGAACGATGTGCCTTTCTTTTTAGGCGAGTTTATTGATGATGAAAACGCCCCCTTGCAAGTTTGCCCCCGCCAGCTACTGAAAAAAATAATTGCAGAAGCTAACACTGCCGGTTTTACGCCTTATTTCAGCCAGGAATTTGAATGGTTCAATTTTGCTGAAACGCCACAGTCAATTAACGAAAAGGGGTTTGCGAACCTTAACCCACTTACACCGGGCATGTTTGGCTACTCTATTTTGCGCAGCACCTACCGCAACGATTTTTTTACCGCCATTTTCGATAACCTTAAAAAGTTTGGGGTGCCTTTAGAAGGCCTGCACACTGAAACCGGCCCCGGTGTTTATGAAGCTGCTATTGCTTATTCAGGCATATTAGAAGCTGCCGATAGGGCCGTGCTGTTTAAAAGCGGCGTAAAGGAAAATGCTTATAAACTGGGCATAGTAGCCACCTTTATGGCTAAAATAAACGAGAACCTTCCGGGTTGCAGCGGCCACGTGCACCAATCGTTATGGGATAAAAAATCGAGCAAAAACCTGTTTTACGATGAAAAGGGCAAAAACAAAATGAGCGATTTGTTTTACAGCTATATAGCCGGGCAGTTGTATTGCCTGCCGCATATACTGCCTATGGTAGCTCCAACTATTAATTCATATAAGCGGTTGGTGGAAGGGGCTTGGGCGCCTACCACGCTTACCTGGGCGGTTGATAACCGCACCGTGGCCTTACGCGCTTTACCGGGCAGCAGCAAGGCCACCCGCCTTGAAACCCGTGTGGTGGGCAGCGATAGCAATCCGTATTTGGCTATGTCGGCATGTTTAGCCGCTGGTTTGTATGGCATTAAAAAGGGGTTGAAGCTGAAACAACCGGCCACCAAGGGCAATGGCTACCGCGATACCAGCAATGGCGTATTACCGCGCAACCTTTGGGAAGCCACCCAGGCCATGAAGGAAAGCAAAGTGGCCAAAGAGTTATTCGGCGAAAAATTTGTGGAACATTTTACCCAAACCCGCGAGTGGGAGTGGAAACAATTTGCCAAAGTGGTAACCGATTGGGAACTGAAACGCTACCTCGAAATTATTTAACCAAGTTGATTTGTTATTGGAATGACACTACAGGATAAACTAAACAGCGCTATACGCAACATACCCGATTTCCCAAAACCGGGCATACAATTTAAAGATATAACCCCGGTTTTTCTGGATGCGAAATTATGTGATGAAATTGCTGAAAACCTCATCAACAGCTTTTTACATAACCGGGGAAAGATTGATGCCGTGTGTGCTATTGAAAGCCGGGGCTTCTTTATAGGTATTTTAATTGCCAATAAGCTACAGGTGCCTTTGTTCCCGGTGCGCAAGGCCGGTAAATTGCCTGCTAAAACGCGGTCATTTTCGTACGATTTGGAGTATGGCTCGGCCACGCTGGAAGTGCATACAGATGTAATAAAACCTAATTGGAACGTGATGATACATGACGACCTGCTTGCCACAGGCGGTACGGCTATGGCTGCTGCCGAACTGGTAAAGGCCGAGGGGGGCAAAGTGTCGGGTTTTTCGTTTGTGGTAGAACTTGATTTTTTAAAAGGGCGCGACAAAATTTTATCTTATTCAAATAACATTGTTAGTGCGGTGCAGTTTGAGTAAATTTTTACCTGCCCGGCTGATGCCTTTTTGTTATTTTCGCCGCCGCTAAATTTAATATTCAACAATATGGAAACTACTTTGGAAGCCACTGAAACCACCGGGATGAATTTCGATTACAACGAAAACCAAATAATGATTGCGCAAAGCATAAAAGACTTTGCCGATCGCGAAATACGCCCTGATTTAATGAAATGGGACGAGGAGCAGTATTTTCCGAAAGACCTGTTCCATAAAATGGGCGAGCTTGGTTTTATGGGCGTTTTTGTGCCTGAAAAATATAATGGCGCCGGTTTCGGCTATTTTGAATATGTAACTGTAGTGTCAGAAATTGCCAAGGTTTGCGGCTCTATCGGGCTTTCGGTGGCGGCGCATAACTCGCTTTGCACCGGCCATATTTATTACCATGGCACTGAAGAGCAGAAGAAAAAATATTTGCCCAAACTGGCTACTGGCCAATGGCTGGGCGCGTGGGCGCTTACTGAACCCAACACCGGTTCAGATGCCATGCGCATGAAGGTAACAGCAAAGAAAGTTGACGGCGGATATATTTTGAATGGCACCAAGAACTGGATTACACACGGTGTTTCATCGGATGTGGTGGTGGCTATAGTGCGCACCGGCGAAGTAGGCGATACCCGTGGCATGACCGCCTTTATTGTGGAGCGCGGCACTAAGGGGCTTTTGGCCGGTAAAAAGGAAAATAAGCTGGGTATGCGCGCTTCGGAAACAGCCCAGGTAATTTTTGAAGATTGCTTTGTGCCCGATGAGCAGGTAGTTGGCGGCGGAGCCGGTGTTGGCAACGGCTTTCAGCAAGCCATGCAGGTACTGGATGGTGGCCGTATTTCCATTGCCGCCCTCGGTTTGGGCATAGCTAAAGGCGCATACGATGCCTCGGTTAAATACGCTAAAGAGCGCGAACAGTTTGGCCAGCCTATTGGCAATTTTCAGGCTATTGCCTTTAAACTGGCCGATATGGCTACCAAAATTGAGGCAGGCGAACTGCTTACCATGCAGGCTGCTTACCTGAAAAACGAAAAGCGGAAAATGAGCAAGGAATCAGCCTTTGCTAAATATTATACCTCCGAAATTGCTGTTGAAATTTCTACCGATGCGGTACAGATATTCGGCGGCTATGGTTATACCAAAGATTACCCGGTAGAGAAATTTTACCGCGACTCAAAACTGTGCACTATTGGCGAAGGAACATCGGAAGTGCAGAAACTCGTTATTTCGCGCGAGATTATGAAAGGGAATATCTAGCTTTCTTATTTGTTATAAGTAAGTGTAATTCTCCTTACAAAATCAGGGTTGGTTTTCGATTTTACAGCTATGGTGTATTTATTGCCGTTATAACCCGCTACAGGTTTTAGCGCAACGGTAACCGATTGGCCGGCCTTTACCTCTGAAGTTTTACTGAAAATGATTTCTTTTTCATCGGGCATTACGGTGCTTACCTCGTACGAGTCGTTTTCGGTGCCGCTATTAAAAATTTCAATCTTTACTGAATC
>DASZPC010000437.1:0-3438 GCA_035550455.1 Chitinophagales bacterium
AAGAATTTGAAAAGGCACTGGATAAAGCTATTGCATCGGGCAGGTTAGAGTTCCGGGTAATACACGGTTATGGCAAAGGCAAACTTAAAGAGGAAATACATAAAATCCTTAAAAAGCACCCGCACGTGCGCAGTTTTGAAAACAGCTACCACAGCCGCTATGGCTATGGCAGCACGTTGATTTATTTGCAATAAAAAGCCCCGCTTATTGCTAAGCAGGGCTTTTGTATTACCTGCCTGCCGAAAGGCAGGTCTAATATCTAACGTCTATTGTCTATATAGATTACATCATTCCACCCATGTCGGGCATTCCACCGGGCATTCCGCCATGCATACCTGCTTCTTTCTTTTCAGGTTTGTCAACAATTACCGTTTCGGTAGTTAACAACATAGAGGCAATTGAAGCAGCATTTTCAAGGGCAATGCGGGTTACCTTGGTTGGGTCAATAACACCAGCTTTTTTCAGGTTCTGGTATTCATCGGTACGGGCATTGTAACCAAAGTCGTCTTTACCTTCGCGTACTTTTTGAACCACTATTGAACCTTCCAGGCCGCTGTTAACCACAATTTGGCGCAGAGGTTCCTCAACGGCGCGGCGAACAATGGCAATACCTGTGTTCTCATCATCGTTTTCGCCTTTCAACTTCTCAAGGGCAGCCTGGGCGCGAATGTAAGCTACACCACCACCAGCTACAATACCTTCTTCAACAGCAGCGCGGGTAGCGTGCAGGGCGTCGTCAACACGGTCTTTCTTTTCTTTCATTTCTACCTCGGTAGGGGCGCCTATGTACAGAACGGCAACACCACCTGCCAGTTTAGCCAAGCGCTCTTGTAGTTTTTCGCGATCGTAATCGCTGGTTGTTTTTTCAATTTGAGCTTTAATTTCTTCAATGCGGCCTTTAATCTGGTCTTTATCGCCTTTGCCGTTAACAATGGTAGTATTGTCTTTATCAACGGTTACTTTTTCGGCCTGGCCCAGGTAGCTAAAGTCGGCGTTTTCCAATTTATAGCCCATTTCCTCGCTTATAGAAATACCACCAGTAAGGATGGCTATATCTTTCAGCATCTCCTTGCGGCGGTCGCCAAAGCCAGGGGCTTTAACAGCAGCTACCTTAATGGTACCACGCAGTTTGTTTACCACCAGGGTGGCAAGGGCTTCGCCTTCAACTTCTTCGGCAATAATCAACAACGGACGGCCACTTTGGGCTACTTTTTCAAGTATAGGCAACAGCTCGCGCATATTGCTTATCTTCTTGTCGTAAATAAGTATAGCCGCACCTTCTAGTTCCGCTTCCATGCTTTCGGGGTTGGTAACAAAGTAAGGGCTCAGGTAGCCGCGGTCAAACTGCATACCTTCAACAGTTTTTACTTCGGTTTCAGTGCCTTTTGCTTCTTCAACAGTAATAACGCCTTCGGTGCCTACCTTCTTCATGGCATCGGCAATCATCTTACCAATTTCGTTATCGTTATTGGCCGATATTGAAGCTACCTGCTCAATTTTCCCAAAATCTTTGCCTACGTTTTCGCTTTGCTTTTTCAGGTTTTCAACAATAGCTTTTACCGCTTTGTCAATACCGCGTTTCAGGTCCATTGGGTTAGCGCCGCTGGCCAATGCTTTAAGGCCTGGGGTAACAATAGCCTGTGCCAATACGGTAGCAGTAGTAGTGCCATCACCAGCCTGGTCGGCGGTTTTGCTGGCTACCTCTTTGGTCATCTGGGCGCCCATGTTCTCAATAGGGTCTTCCAGTTCCACTTCCTTAGCTACCGATACACCATCTTTGGTAACGGTTGGTGCACCAAATTTTTTGTCGATGATAACATTACGTCCTTTAGGGCCAAGTGTAACCTTTACCGCGTTAGCCAGTTTGTCTACGCCGGCTTTCAGTTTATCGCGGGCATCCTTTTCAAATAATATCAACTTTGCCATAGTTTTTTGATTTTAAATTTTTGTTTTGATTTTGATTCGCGACTTTATGATTTGCAATGTTCGATAAGTCGCCCATCGAATATCGTTTTGTCGCAGTTCTATTAAAGAATTGCAAAAATGTCACTCTCGCGCATAATCAGGTAATCCTGTCCGTCTACCTGTATTTCTGTGCCTGAATATTTACCATATAAAATGGTATCGCCAACTTTAACGGTGGTTGGTTCGTCTTTTTTGCCAGGGCCGGCGGCTACAACGGTTCCGCGTTGTGGTTTTTCTTTTGCGCTATCGGGGATGATAATACCACCTGCTGTTTTGGTCTCTGCTTCAGCCGGTTTTACCAGCACTCTGTCTGCCAAAGGCTGAATCTTTACCTCTGACTTCGTCTTTGCTTCTGCCATAGTTTTATGCTTTTTGATTAGTTAAATAATTATCCCGCCGGGTATATTTTAAAGGCGGGGCAAAAATGCGGTGCGAATATAGCAGAGTTTGTGCCAGTTGGGCTTAAAATGCTGTTTTGTCAGTTTTACTGAAATTTTTGCTTTTCGCACTGAAAAAAATGCAGGAACTACATTTAATAGGGAAAATGATAAGTTACGCTATTTTGTTGAATATCAACAAAATAGCTCCTTCAAGCCAAATCTTTTATGCCAAGTGCCTTTAAAGGGGGGAAATTGCCCCCAAACCTTTTCTATTGGGTAAAGGTTCACTTTTTATTTAGCGCCCTTATGTCATTCATTATCTGGTCGGCAATATTATCGGCAGTAGTTTCGCTGTTGCTTTCGGCGTATATGCGAATAATAGGTTCGGTATTTGATTTGCGCAGGTGTACCCATTCGCGCTCAAAATCAATCTTCACCCCGTCAATGGTATTTACCGGGTATTTTTTGTATTTCTTCGCAATCTCCTTAAACAGTTCGTCAATATTCGAAGCGCTGTCAAGGTCAATCTTCTTTTTGGCGATGTAGTAGTGCGGGTAAGTGGCTTTCAGGATAGAAGCATTTTTTCCGCTTTTAGCCAGGTGGGTCAAAAATAAAGCAATGCCAACCAGCGCATCGCGGCCATAATGCAATTCGGGGTAAATAACGCCGCCATTGCCTTCGCCGCCAATGATGGCTTTTACTTCCTTCATCTTTTCCACCACATTTACTTCGCCTACGGCCGAGGCAAAATACTCGCCACCCGCTTTCTCGGTTACATCGCGCAGCGCGCGTGTTGAAGATAAGTTTGAAACAGTGTTCCCTTTCTTTTTGCCCAGCACATAATCGGCAACTGCTACTAAAGTATATTCCTCGCCAAACATGTCGCCGTCTTCGCATACCAGTGCTAACCGGTCAACGTCAGGGTCAACACAAATACCTAAATGGGCTTTGTATTTTTTTACAGTGCGCGAGAGTTCGTTCAGGTTTTCGGGCAACGGCTCGGGATTATGCGGAAACTGCCCATTGGGCTCTGTATAAAGTTCAATTACATCATCAACCCCCAGTGCCTTCAAAAGTTTGGGAACGGCAATTC
>DASZPC010000438.1:0-4564 GCA_035550455.1 Chitinophagales bacterium
CTAATGCGCGGCCAACCCTTGGGCAAATATTTATGAATGAGATAGAATACCGAGCCGCTTAACTGTATAGTGGGCCCCTCGCGGCCAATAACTGCCCCACCCGTTATGGCAATTAAACTGCTTACCAGTTTTACAAAAAACGTTTTTACTCCAAGCAGGGTATCAAGGTGCTTGGTATTGTTGATACGTTCGGGGCCAAGGGCCGCTAAAATTTGCGGAATACCCGAACCACCTGCCGCCCTTGCCCAGTATTTAACCATAAGGGCCGAAATAAGTAGCAGCAAAGGGCACAAGGCCAGAAATACCCACTCGTGCGACTGAACCAGGTAAACAGCAATGTTTTCGAACCACGAAAACATTTTGGAATAAACCACCGCCAGGCCTGCTGAAATAATAGCTCCCACCCAAAAAGGTAAGGAGTGTAAAGACGCCAGCCGCCAGCGCTCGTAAGGGATTTGTTCAGAGAGATTTACCCAAAAACCGTAAAACGTTTTTAATGCACTACTTATAAAGGCGGGGATCTTACGGCGCTGCTCTGACATTTTGTGCAAAATTATATATAGTTAACGAAGGGCGCTGCCCATGGATGCATAAAATTTCTTAACAACCTGTTTTTCACCTCTGAAAAAAACTTTCAGCGGAATATACAATTGAAAAAGTATGTATATGAAAAGTGCCATTTAAAATTATAAAAGTGCCATACGTTTTTATCCTTGATGAAAGTCATTCCAAACTATGACCACCGTCAATCCCTGTGGGCAAACACAGGTCTAATTTTGCGGTATAAAATAAACATCACGGAAATTTAAGGTTCCAGTTGTACTGGTTATTTCTTTCCCATGCATTTTCCGTTGTTTATGAAGATTTGGTTTGGTGATAGTTGTATGTGGGGAGGGGGCGTACAGTCCCCTCTTTTTTAACCACTTTCTAAACCCTAAAAATCTGATTACCACGCTATTTATTTTGCTATTATATTTGGCATTGCATTTAGCATTATGCCTTACGCTATTGTTGATATTGAAACTACGGGCGGCCATGCCTCGGCCAACAGCATTACCGAAGTATCGGTACAGGTACACGATGGCGAAAAGGTAATTAAGCGCTTTGAAACGCTGATAAAACCCGGCCAAAAAATACCCTATTACATTACCGGGCTTACCGGCATAACCAATAACATGGTGGCCAATGCCCCGCCTTTTAACCAAATAGCCGGAGAACTTTACCAGGTGCTTGAAGGCTGTGTGTTTGTAGCGCACAGTGTAAATTTCGATTATTCGTTTTTGAAGCGCGAATTGGAGGCCTGTGGCTACCAGCTTAACCTTAAAAAGCTTTGCACCGTAAGGCTGAGCCGGAAAATTTTCCCCGGGCTGCCGTCGTATAGTTTGGGAAAAATTTGCGCCTACCTGGATATAGCCATTAAAGACCGGCACCGCGCCGGGGGCGATGCCGCCGCTACGGTTTTGCTGTTTGAAAAACTATTGGCAAACGATAGCGAGGGCCTGATTGCAAAATCGCTGAAACGGAACTCAAAGGAGCATGTATTGCCGCCCAATGTAAACCGTGCCGATTTTGAAAAACTCCCGCAGGGGCCGGGCGTTTATTATTTTCACGATAGCAAGGGCAAAATTGTTTATGTGGGCAAGGCGCTGAATATAAAAAAACGCGTAAGCAGCCATTTCAGCAACAATTCGCCTTCCAAACAGAAACAGGATTTTATGCGCACCGTGCATGGAATAACCTTTGAAGAGTGCGGCAACGAGTTGATGGCTTTAATACTCGAGTCGCACCAGATAAAACAACTGTGGCCGGCTTTTAACCGCTCACAAAAAAGGTTTGAACCCGTGTTTGGGCTGGTGGAATATTACGATCAGCGCGGGTTCAGGCGGCTATCGCTTGAAAAAATGCGCAAAAACGCGGCCCCGCCCCTTGTTGCGCTCAGCAACCTGCACGATGGCTATACCTTACTGCGCAGCCTTATAACCGATTACAAATTATGCCCGCGGCTGGCAGGCATTGCCACCGATACCACCGCCTGCCTTGAAAACGGTTGCCATTGCATGAAGGAGGGTAAGAAAAACATTTCCGCCTACAACAAAAAAGTAAAAGAAGCTACAGCGGGTATTTCAAAAACCGAATCGTTTGTGATTATTGAACAGGGGCGGAAAGAAAACGAAAGCGCCCTGGTGGTGGTCGAAAACGGTTCTTTCAAAAAAATGGGCTACCTGCCCAGGCAAAAATTCACTAAAACAAAGTTGCGCAACGGCTCGCTGGAAGGGCTGCCGCTTTACCGCGATAACTTTAACATCAAACAAATTATTTCCTCGTACCGGTTAAGGATGCCGGAAAATGTGGTGGTGCTGTAAGCCGCTCTAATTTTGGCTCCTCTCCAAATGCCTTACCATCATATCGCGGTAAGTGTTTAAATCGGGCATAGGCACATCTTTTACTTTTGCCTCTTCATCCCAGGTCCGCATACGGATAATAAGGTTCTTTAAAGGGTTGGCCTCAAAAGCCTTCGCTTCCTCCTCACTCATCGGGCCACCCTGAAATTCCAGTGTCATTTTACTGGCGTGCGAAAGGTTATCGTAGTAGCGTTTGTTGGCATAGCACAAGTAACGCTTTGCCGCCACATGCGAGCGGATAAGCGTAGCCAGTTTTTCTGAAAAACCCAGCTTTAGCAAATAATCGGCGCCAACAGCTTCGTGGTCTTTAACGCCGTAGCCATCCATGTGTGCCAGGCCGTCTTCCTCCAGTAAATGGCCCAAATCATGCAAAAAAGCGGCGAGGATAACTTCCTCGTCAAAACCCTGCTTTTCAGCTAATTGCCCGGCCTGGCAGGCATGTTCTAACTGGGTAATTTCCTCGCCGGCGTAATCGCTGCCGCCTTTTTCTTTAAAAACACCAATTACCTGGTTGGCTATTTGTTCTGCTTTGGCATGGTCCATAACTTAACGGTTTTGTGCTGTAAATATCGGTTAAAATACGGGACGGCGAAGGCAGTAAAAATTTCTTAGCGCTGAGTTTCATCATGGCATTAAACATCTGTCTTAGGTAATTTTGTTTTCAATGGACAGCGATGGTTTTACAGCCGGTTTAAAACATTACCACCGGCAGCGGTGGCGCAACATACTGCGGCTTTTGCCTTTGTACCTGCAAAAACAAAAGGCAGAAGACCTGCACCGGTTGCGTGTTGAAATTAAAAAACTAACCGCCATTTATCATTTACTGGCATACATCCACCCAGCATTCAGCATACAGGAAAGCCTGAAGCAACTGGATAAAATTTTCAAGCTATCCGGTAAAATACGCGACCGGTTAAATGCAAAAGCCTTTGAAAAAAAATTTGGCGTTAAAACCGGCAATGATAAACTGAAACACAAAGCGCAAAAAGCAACCCGGAAACTGAACAGCGGTTACAACGAACACACTGCGTTGTTAAAAGCGGTGCGCAAACGGAACAATGCCTGGCTTACCAACATTAAAACAACACAACTGCAAAGCTATTTAACCACTACAAAGCAACAGGTAATTACGCTGCTAAAAGCAAACCCCGAAGGCAAAAAGCTGCACGAATGCCGCAAAATGCTAAAAGAGCTGATGTATTTATCAGCCCTTGAAACAGGGCGGAAAAAAACCATTAGCCAACGCGAAGTGCAGTTGATTGACCACCTGCAGGACATGATTGGCTGCTGGCACGATGTTGATAAATTTAAGCGAAGCCTGCAAAATCAATATGTCAAAGAACAATCTTACAAATCAATTATAGCAGAAGAAAAACGCCTGTTGGCACAGGTAAAAAAATACGCAAACGCCTACCTGCAAAAAGCCGGCGTGAATTGAATGTTAATAGAACCTTAACATGGTTTTGGAAAAAAGTACATTCATTTGTTCGCATAAATACTCACTCAAATATCTCAAATGGCTATAAAACTTGTAGTTTTTGATATGGCCGGTACAACGGTTGAAGACAAAGACAATGTTCACGAAGCGCTGATTACCGGGTTTAAGAAAAATAATTTTGAAATTAACAGGGCCGATGCCAATAGCGTTATGGGCATACCCAAACCGGTAGCCATACGCACGCTGCTCGAAAACAAGTTTCATTACAAAGGCAATACCGGCGAAATGGTTTCTACTATCCACAAATCTTTTGTGGCCGAAATGATTAACTTTTACAAAACCGACCCATCGGTTAAATCCAAAAAGAACGCCGAAGAAACCTTTAAGCAATTGCGCGAAAAAGGCATTAAGGTTTGTGTGGATACCGGCTTTAGCCGCGATATTACCGATACTATTATCGAGCGCCTGCAATGGAAAGCCAATAACCTCATTGACCTGAGCATTACCAGCGATGAAGTGACCAATGGCCGCCCTTACCCCGATATGATTTTGAAGGCCATGAACGACCTGCACATTACAAAACCGGAAGAAGTGGCCAAGGTAGGCGATACCATTTTTGATTTGCAGGAAGGCAATGGCGCCAAATGCCGCTATGTAATTGGTATTACCACCGGCGCCTACAAACGCGCAGAACTGGAAAAAGAAGAACACACACATTTGATTG
>DASZPC010000439.1:0-2680 GCA_035550455.1 Chitinophagales bacterium
TACCGGTGCAAACCGTATCGCCCGGCGAAACGCTAAGCGCAATAGCGGGATTGCTTACGTAAATGGTTTGCGAAGCGGTGGCGGTGCAACTACCCACTGTAGCAGTAACGGTATAGTTAGTGGTTGCTGTTGGGGTGGCCGTTGGATTGGCAATTGTTGAACTGCTTAAGCCACTGGCCGGCGACCAGCTAAATGCAATGCCGGTGTCGGCAGTTAACTGTGTCGATTGGCCTTTGCATATCGTACTATCGCCCACAAAAACATGCAGGCTGGGGTCATCATTTATTGTTAATGTAGCGCTCGACATAACAGCGCCGCTACATACACTTACCACCGAAAGCGTGGCGGTCTCTGCGCCTTCAGCAATATGATCTTCAACCGGGGTCATCGGTATATTAACCGAGGTTTGCCCCGCAGGTATGGTTACCGTTGAAGCAATAGTGTTATAGTCAACCCCATTGGTAGCCGTACCTGATATCTGTAAATTAAGGGTAACATCGCTGGTTTGTGCTGCCGAAATTGAAACGGTGTAATAACCGCCCATACAGCCTTCGTAAGTGGAAGTGTACGCGGGGTTATTTACATGCGCAGTAACCGAGGTGGAATATGGTGTGGAGGTAAAAGAGTATGCCTCAAGAAATACCCCCGAGTCGTACAACCTGTCGGCTACGTCTGCAATAGAAATTTTCAGGTGGTAGGTTTGGCAGGGCACCACACTGGCTGTTGCGGTAAGTACAACCGTCATGCCATCATACACAATATTGGCATTGGTGGGGTTCAGGTTATCAACGTAGTACGAAGTATTATTCAGGGCAACACAATTGCTGGAATTCCAGGTAGTGCCATTATAAGTTCCCGAGGTACCGGGGTTTACTGAATTAATACAAACCGGCAGGCCCGAGGTAGGCAGGGTTGCCATGTTATAGTTGCTGTAACTGCCGCCCGATGGGTTTGCACCGCTGATAAAAAACCCAAACACATCATTATACTTTGAACAAACAAACTCCGGGTATTCTTCCGAGGCAAACACATACCTGAATTTCAAAGTGCTGCCCTGCGGCACTATATCAAATTCAAGGGTGCAGGGGTCGTAAATAGTACCGGTGGTAAGTGTTGATAGCTGCGCATCGCCGGTTGCCGAAAACTGGGTATTGGCAAAATTGCTGGCAGCCTGCGCTATACTCTGCACTTTGCCGGTTGCCAGTACCACCCCCTGCTGCACACCAAGGTTTGTATTTGTACTGGTAAAGGTACCACTGCCGTTGTTGTCGCAGCTTTTGGTTACGTTGGTTATCGTAACGCCATTTCCGGTTAAAAGCTGGGCCAGCGAACTGGCATTAGCATTTTGGGTAACGCTTAATTGGGCATTGCCATTCAGGTAAACCTGTGCCAGTAAAAAAAACAGGAATACACGCAGCACCGTCCTTCTTGTTTGGGTTATTTTTCGGGGGGCAGTAAGGTTATTCTTCTTCTCATTGGTTTGCATATCAGCTCAATTAACTTCTGCTATAATCCTTTACGCAGTTAGCCCCTCAAACGTTTTGTGTATTCTACACATTGAGCCTTGTATCGCACAACAGCTCAAAACCCTGTGTGTATAAGCCATTGCTTAACTATAAAACAGCGGATAAAAACCACCGGCAGGTTGTAATTGAAAAGTAAAAAGAGGAAGGGGGTTGTCGGCTAAAACAACAGCTCATTAATAATTCAGAATAATTGGTTGAATGAAACCAAAAATACGGTGGCTTTTAAAGGCAGGTAAAGCCTTTAAAGTAGTGTTACTCAGGATAGTTGATATGGGTGTAGCCCACATTCATTTCATTGACTGGGTGGGCCTCTGCCTTCACCAGGTCAAGCACAAAATCATCGCCAATGCTTTCCGAAATACAAACAATATCATCGGCATCAAAATCAATTTTATACTGGTCGTCTAAATGGGCGCCGCCCGCTATGCCCAAACTCTCCGGCGAGTACTCTTTCATAAACCGGTGGCCCATCACTTTTTCCAGGGCTTCGCTTACAGCGGTTGCCACCACAAAAAGCTTCTTATGAAACTCCTCAAACTCATTTTCCTTGTATCCACCCAAATTGATGAAATACAACTTTAATGCTGTATCCGCCGGCCCTTCTTGTTTCGGCCTTACAACCACCCGGTACCCATCTACATGCTCAACCTTTGTCCAGGCGTCAATATGTACTTTATCCCTTCTTGAAAGCGCCCCTAAAAGGTTCTTTTCCAGCACTGATGTATCGGCGTCAGGCATTTCCTTTTTTACTGCCTGCCCCAGTTCATTTATAAGCGGTTTGTACCAAAATGCTTTAATCGAATCCGATAAATCATCCAGTTTATTCGCCACGCCAAACATTACATCATGCTGCTCTACATTTCTACCCCTGGGTTTGCACCCTAACAGGATAGCAAAAAGCGATAATTCCGCCTCCGGGTTGCTCTGTGCTGATTCACTCATAAATAACTTTTAAGCCAGTTAAAAAACAGGTGCTTTTATAGCTGCCTGTGGCCAATCCTGTACGAAAGTTACAATATTCTGCCGCGTTGACCTCAATAATTTACCGAGCAAAACCCCTGCCTCGCCGAATTTGTTAAAATAATAGTGGAAGCTCCGTAATTTCGAATGGCCATGAATAAGAAGCGGAAGGTTTTTGTAGTGCTGTTGCAAAT
>DASZPC010000440.1:0-4117 GCA_035550455.1 Chitinophagales bacterium
TTTGGTAAGGCGTTCTTTATAGTTAACCTGGGGTGCACCCTGGTTACATTCTACTTTAAACTCGCGGCGAAGGCGGTCCACCAGAATTTCGAGGTGCAACTCGCCCATACCAGAAATGATGGTCTGGCCGGTTTGCTCATCGAAAGAAACTTTGAAAGTAGGGTCCTCTTCGGCCAGTTTAGAAAGGCTCATACCGAGTTTATCAAGGTCTTTCTGGGCTTTTGGTTCAATAGCCAAAGAGATAACCGGGTCGGGAAACTTCATGCTCTCCAGCACAATAGGATGGTCTTCTGCACAAAGCGTATCGCCAGTGCGGATATCTTTAAAGCCTACGGCCGCAGCAATATCACCAGCCTCAACTCGGTCAACCGGATTTTGCTTATTAGCGTGCATTTGGAACAAGCGCGAAATACGCTCTTTGTTTCCGCTGCGGGTATTTAACACATAAGAACCCTTATCAAGGCCACCAGAGTAAACCCGGAAATAAGCCAAACGGCCTACAAATGGGTCGGTAGCGATTTTGAAAGCCAAAGCGGCAAAAGGCTCGTCAGTATCAGGGTGCCTTACCACTTCTTCTTCGGTATCAGGGTTGGTACCTTTTACTTCCTTTTTATCAGTAGGGGCGGGCAGAATAGCACAAACTGCATCCAACACAGCCTGCACCCCTTTGTTTTTAAATGAAGAACCGCAATACATAGGAACCACCTTTTGGGCAATCACCGCTTTGCGTACGGCAGCGCGGATTTCTTCGGCTGAAATAGAGTTAGGGTCGGCAAAGTATTTTTCCATCAAATGGTCGTCAAACTCAGCCACTTGCTCTAACATCTTCTCGCGGTATGTTTTTACATCATCAACCAGGTCGGCAGGAATATCAATTACCTTGTAGGTCATACCCTTGTCGTCTTCGTTCCAGATGATAGCTTCATTGGTAACCAAATCAACTACGCCTTTAAAATGCTCTTCGTTACCAATAGGTATTTGCATAACCATGGGTACCGAGCCAAGCATGGTATTAACCTGCTTAACTACATTAAAGAAATCGGCGCCCTGGCGGTCCATTTTGTTTACAAAACCTAAACGGGCCACACCGTAGTTATCGGCCAAGCGCCAGTTAGTTTCCGATTGAGGCTCCACACCATCCACCGCACTGAACAGGAACACCAGGCCATCGAGTACACGCAACGAACGGTTTACTTCCACAGTAAAATCCACGTGGCCGGGAGTATCGATAATGTTGATGTCGTATTTTTTATCTTTCCAGGTCCAGTTGCAACGGGTAGCTGCCGAGGTAATAGTAATACCACGTTCCTGCTCCTGTTCCATCCAGTCCATAGTAGCGGCGCCTTCGTGTACTTCACCAATTTTGTAGTTAATACCGGTATAATACAAAATACGCTCGGTGGTAGTAGTTTTACCGGCGTCGATATGCGCTGCAATGCCAATATTCCTCGTAAAACTCAGGTCTTTTCCCATTTGCTCCTCCTACCCCCATGCCGGGGAGAAATTTTTTAGTGTTTTCTTTATAATTTATCTCAACGATTAAAACTTAAAGTGGGCAAAAGCCTTGTTAGCTTCGGCCATTTTGTGAGTGTCCTCTTTCTTTTTGAAAGCACCACCTTCGCCTTTTGAAGCAGCTACTATTTCAGTAGCCAGTTTATCGGCCATGCTTTTGCCATTACGCTCCCGGCTGTACTGGATTAGCCACTTCATAGCCACTGAAGCCTTGCGGTCGCCACGAACTTCGGTAGGTATCTGGAAGTTAGCGCCACCAATACGGCGGGTTTTAACTTCCACAGAAGGGCCTACGTTCTGGATAGCTTTTTTCCAAATATCCATTCCGGGCTCTTTTGTCCTTTCTTCAATAAGGCCAAGCGCACCATAGAAAATACCATAAGCCACGCTCTTTTTGCCAGAATACATTAAGCGGTTAACAAATTGAGTAACCATAATATCGCCAAACTTAGGGTCGGGCTGAACATATCTTTTTGGTGCTCTTTTCTTTCTCATCTTTTATATAGTGTTATGAGTACTTGGTTGTTAATTATTTTTTAGCTGCCGCAGCAGGGGCGCCTGCCTTAGGACGTTTGGTTCCGTATTTAGAACGGCTCTTTTTGCGGTTTTCAACACCGGCAGTATCTAAAGAACCACGAACGATATGATAACGAACACCGGGCAAATCTTTAACACGGCCACCGCGGATAAGCACAATTGAGTGTTCCTGCAGGTTGTGGCCTTCGCCGGGTATATAGGCAATAATTTCAACCGCATTGGTTAAACGCACCTTAGCCACCTTACGCAAAGCCGAGTTGGGCTTTTTAGGCGTAGTGGTATAAACACGGGTGCAAACCCCGCGTTTTTGAGGGCACGAATCGAGGGCGCGGCTCTTTGATTTTGCACGGATTATGTTCCGTGATTTGCGCACTAATTGCTGTATTGTAGGCATTAGCTCTTTAATTTTGGGACGGCAAAAGTAGTTTTATTATTTGAAATTCAAAAAGGCGCGGTGAAAATAAGCGCCAAAAAGGTGCAGGGGGTTAAATAATGGTTTTGCAGGCGTTAAAAGCACGGAAAGCAAAGGGAAAAAAGCATTACCCTTTCTTCATCGGCAAAAATACGATAAAATACTGTTTTTCAATACTTTAGTTATCGGGCGAAAGGCCTCCGGCCACAAAAAGGTTATCAGGGTTTATGCCACGGGTTAAATCGGTAGTGCCGGTAACTGTATATGGTTTAAAGCCCGGAATATCAAGGTGTGGGTAGTACACAAAGGAAACTTCGAAATAGCCTATGCCCAAAGATAAATTGCGCAACCTGATACCCAGCCCGACAGCCTGGTCAAACTGGCCGCCCCGGTAGGATTTTTGTTGTGTAAGAGCTAAATCGGCAAAGGCGAAAAGTGCTGATGAAAACCCTAAAACCTTAAAATTAGCGTAAAAGTCGTTCTCAAAGTTTAGGACATAAGTACGGTTACCGCGGATATTGTTTACATATAAAGCCCTTACACCGTTGTAGTTGTTCATAGCAATAAGCTTGTCATCGGGCCGACGGAATCCATAATTAACGGAGGCGCTGACTATTTGCCGCATCCGCATTTTAGGCCCCAACTGAACTGTTTCTGAAAAAATCCTTTGGCTTATTTTAAGCAATAGCTGATTATAGCCAGACTGTCCTGAGAAACCACCGTAGCTGATACGGCTATTGAGGTAGCCAAAGCCATGAAAGTAATTGCCACAATTAAGACGCACACCCGAGTAAAAGCGCTGGCCGTATTCTTCATCATTATCCAGGCCGAAAATGAGGGAAGCATTAAAGCCCTTACTGAAATACTCGGATTTATGAAGGCTGAAAACATCCTGTGCAACATAATAATCCCAGGTAGCCAAACCCACCGAGCCGAGGATATATGAATGATTTAAAAAGATTTGCGAGCCATCTTCACTTATTTTATATGGCCTTTGCAGGTACTGGTAGCGATAAAGCCGCCCTGCCACCACCCAGCGCAAAGCGCTATTTTTACCGGTTAAGCCTTCGTCAAAGGGCATGGAGGTGGCTAGCCATATATCCTGCCAGTTGTAATATATATTAGTGGGTATAGCCGCTGCATAAGGGTTGGGCAGGCTACCGAGGTCGCGGTAAAGGCCGCCTTGTACATAACCGGCCCAACGGCAGGTGGAAGAAAAGAAATTACGGATTAAAGCCACATCGGCCCCTTTGCTCAGGTTTTCATATTGGTACTCTGCCATAACATCTATATGCGAATGCCTGATGTTATCGTACTCATAACCGCCGTATACGGTATAGGGGTTATCTTTACGGTAGTTAAAAGCCATTTTTTGCTCCAGCGATTGCGGCATACCAGCCACATTGCAAAACTCAACGCCCACTACTGCCTTATTGTATTGCGCACTGGTGCTAATACTCCAGCTAAAGCGCTCCTGTACAATCACCTGTACATTTATCGTATCGCCTGATTCGCCCACAGGCTCCAGTAAAATTTTAAGATCTTTGAAAGTGCCGCGTTCCCAAATGTTTTTTTCAGTGTCGGCAAATTTTACCGGATCCACCAACTCGCCCGGGGCAAATAACAATTCGTTCCTTACAGTCCACTCCTGTGTTT
>DASZPC010000441.1:0-2689 GCA_035550455.1 Chitinophagales bacterium
AAGGTGTGCCGTAGTTGCCGAAGAGCACAACCGTATTGGCGGCCTGGGTTTTGCCGTAGCCGGTTTACTGGCACAACAACAACCCACCCCGCTGGAATATGTTGCAGTGAACGACTCTTTCGGCGAAAGCGGCACCCCTGACCAACTATTGAAAAAATATGGCCTTGATACAGTTAATGTAGTAGATGCCGCTAAAAAGGTATTGGCCAGAAAAGGCTAAACCCAAACCTTTGGCGCTGCACAAACTTAGTTAACAATTAACCGGGGTTATATTTTGTAGCAGGCAATAACCGTTAACCTAATCTATGACCGACAAGGAACTATTAGAGCTGTTTCATTCAGGTAGTGGCAGAGAAAAAGCCTTTACTATACTGGTAGAAAAATACCAGCAAAAAATTTACTGGCACATCAGGCGCATGGTTAAAACCCATGAAGATGCCGATGATGTAATGCAAAACACCTTTATTAAAATCTGGAACGGCCTTGAAAACTTTCGCGCCGATTCGCAATTGTTTACCTGGATTTACCGCATTGCCACCAACGAAACCATTACCTATATTAATTACCGTACAAAGCGCACCACTGTTTCTTTTGATGGTAACGATAACAGCGATGATGAGGGGTTTTCGCCTTCATCATATATAAAAGGAGAATCGCACCAGGTGGATGGCGATAATATTCAGGCACGGTTGCAAAAAGCGATAGATTCATTGCCTGAAAAACAGCGCATTGTATTTAACCTGCGCTATTACGATGAAATGCCTTATGAGCAAATGAGCGAGATTTTAGATACAAGTGTGGGGGCCCTGAAAGCCAGCTACCACCACGCAGCCCAAAAAATTGAGAAATTTTTGTTAGGTGAAGATTAAACCTTAGACAAAAAAAAATGTCATAAACACTGCAATTTTGGTACATTAAAGCGTTTTAGGGCCTTTTTTGTACAAAAAATGAAGACTGGATATAATGCAGGCGCCAGTGCCTGAATTAAAATGGAAACAAGAAACGACATACTAAAGGAATTACAGGAAATAGCCCCCAGGCTGGCTTCGGTGGAAAAAACAAATCCTTACCAGTTGCCCGAAAACTATTTTGCCCAATTCCAGAGTTCGCTGATGGAGAAAATAAAGTTGGGCGAAGTTGGCGCCGAGCTAAAACAGGTGGCCCCTTCGCTTTTACAAATTGAAAAAGCCAAAACCACCGAAATACCTGCGGCGTATTTTAGCGGGTTCTCCGGCAAACTGATTCAAAAAATACGTGAAACCGAAGCTGCAAACGAGTTGGCTGAAATAGCGCCAACACTTGCCGGGCTTGAAAAAGTGAATTTGTACCAAGCACCGGCTAACTATTTCAACGCATTTCCTGTAAAGGTTTTAAATAAAGTTGAGCAAAGCCAGCCGGTTAAGGCTGTAGCACCCCAATGGATACAAACGCTGAACGAGGCGCTTGACAGGGTAATTTCGGCAGTGTTCAAACCTAAATATTCAGTGGCTTTTGCCGGTATTACCACCAGTGCTATTATTGCTGTAATGATGATTATGAAAGTACAGCAGTGTAATGACCTTGACTGCCGTTTTGCACAGCTTAGCACCGATGATATAAATAACTACCTGAATAACCGGACAGATGCTTACAAGGACGATATTTTTGAAGAAACCGGGAACGATAACCTTTCAACGAACGCTGTAAAATCGGCGAACGAAAATTTGTATAAAGACGCGCTGAAAAATGTTAGCGACAAGGCTTTGGATGAGGCAATATTAGACTAAAATATAAGTGTGGTTTTTAAATAAGAAGAAATGAGAAAGAGTAATATCATATTAAAGGGCGCAGCGTTGTTTACGCTGTTATTAATAATGGCTTCGCCTGCTTATGCAGGTTACCGCTGGAGGCAGCAAGGCGATGCCCCCCCACCGCCGAATGACCGGATTGAGGCATTGCGCGTGGCTTATATTACACAGCAGTTAAACCTTACCCCGGAGGAAGCACAAAAATTCTGGCCGGTATATAACGCTTACCGGAGTGACCTGAAAACCTTAATGCAAAATTTCAGACCGGTAAACGGACAGGCCCCCACCGCCGACCAGCAATTGGATTTTGAACAGAAAAAACTGGACCTTAAGAAAAAGTATAAACCCCAGTTTGAAGCGGCTTTAGGTACTGAAAAGCTGAACCAGTTATACAACCTTGAACACAAATTCCAGGAGAAGTTGAAGGAGATACGCGACCAACGCATGCAGCAAAGGGTTCAGCCCGGTAACACACCAGCCCCGCACCCCGCACCAATGCGTTAAGACCCGCATTAAAGCAAAAACGGTATTACGGCCTTACGTTGTGTAGGATAATCGGTAAACTTTTGTTTATACCACTTATGGTGGTCAAGTGCACGGGGTACCAGGTTTACAATGGCCCATATAAAAAAGCTCCAGGCAGGCCATGAGCCAGCCATAACGGCAAACCCAAGCCATTCCACTATCTCGCCAAAGTGATTCGGACAGGATATATAATTAAACATGCCACCCACCGGGATTTTATAACCGGTTTCGCCGGGCTTGCGTAAATTAATTAAGGTAGTATCGGCCTGGTTGTTGATGTAAAAACCAGCCGCAAAAAGTATAATGCCTAAAGTAAAGTCAGGCGAAGTGAAATATCCGGCGCCATAAGTACCGCCAAAGTTGCCAAGGTATGTCCC
>DASZPC010000442.1:0-5193 GCA_035550455.1 Chitinophagales bacterium
ATCGAAAATAAAAATGCCGCGCAGGTCGCCGTTATCTAAAAACGGGCCTGCCACGTTTAATTTGCCCGATGCCGCTAAGCGGTTAATATTGGCCAGGTGTGCCTTTTGTATTTTTGCCGCGGTAACCGAGTCCTGGTCGCGTTTAGGGCCGTTTTTAAGCAGCACAAAAAAATAAGGTTTCAGGTTATCGGGGCCGGGCTTATCCTGCGCCCCAGCGCCAGCGGTAAGAGATAACAGCAACACCAGCAGCAACAAGAAGCGAGGTTTCATAAAGTAAGTTTTGTAGTTTTCATGGTAAACGAAAATACCAGTGTGGCAAACGTACCCGCACTAAAAGTATAAATGGCCTCCATAAGCAAAAAAGGCCCTTCGCTGAAACTGAATTGCAGTTTGCCGCCAGTTTGCTGGCCGGTTACGGCTATAATGCTTTTAAGCAGGTTATCGGCGTATTCAGGGTTAATATAGTGGCTGAAAATGTACCTTACCGGTATTACCAGCACCGCCGACATAATGGTAAACAGCAGGCCCGATAAAAATGCACGTTGGTAGGTTAACATGCCGTCGTTCTCTGATTTAATTTGGCGCAACAGCAGCCACACACAAACAACAGGGATGATTAACGATGCCATGTTAAGTACCGGAAAAGCCGTAATAAATTTATCCTGGAAACCCAGCATGTATTCCCCGGAAAGCCATATAAGCAGCAACAGGCTGTTTAATACTGCAAATTTTATAACCAAGGGCGTACGCATAGCATAGGGAGGGTTTTGTAGCAATTATAGTAAAATACGCGCTATATAATCGTTTACAAACTTGCCGGTAGGGTCAAAACCGGCCCGCAGGCTGCTAAATTCATTCCACAGCGGGTAACGGCTTTGCAAATAAACCTTATTGGCCAGCATAAACTCTTTGCCCCAGTGCGGGCGGCCATTATAGCGCATGGCCATCTGCTCAAAATCGGTTAACAATTCCTTCCAGCCAAAGTTATCGGCGTTGTAAACGCCCAGCCAAATGGTATCCTGTTTATAGCAGGGGCTAAGGGCGTATTCATCGGCTTTGGCAAAGCGTATTTCCTGTATAAAATTAATGCGGTGTGCCGAGGCATTAATCATATCCCGGTATTCGCGCAATAACTGTTTAGCGCTTGCTAACGGAAAAGCCCACTCGGTTTCCCGGTGCAGCGGCGGTTCGGGCACATTAAATACCTTGTAGCTTTTTTCAATACGGTTTAAAGGCGAAATAAATTTTGTAACCAGGGCCCGGTTAATGTTTTTGCGCCATTCGCGGTTAATGCTGCCAACTTTCAGCAGCAGCCGGTAAGCGCCAACCGAAAGCAACTCATCCATAAACCATTGCCTGAAACGGCTGTCGTTACGTGGCTCGTTGGTTCGTTGGTACCGGTACACCACAATTTTATTTACATGCGGAAACCACCACAGCTTAAAGTGGTGGGTGTTCTTAACCAGGTTATCTAAATCATTTACCACCTCGTCAAAATCGGCTACGTAGGTTTGGTCGTGCAGGTTAAAAGACGGTACTACGTTCAGGGTTATTTCGCTTACAGCCCCCAGGCTGCCCAAATTTACCAGGGCAAGGTTAAAGAGGTTGTTACCACTATTGCGGTTAACGGTAATTATTTCACCATCGGGCTTTATAAGGGTAAATTCCTGAACCTGCGAACCAAGTATATTGAAGGTAATGCCCGTGCCATGCGTACCGGTACTGATAGCCCCTGCTACCGACTGCCGAGAAATAGAACCTAGGTTGCTTAAGGCAAGGCCGTTTTTATCGAGTATTTCGTTGAGTTGCCAAAGTTTTATGCCTGCCTGTACTTTTACCTGTAGTTTATCTTTGTCAATACCCAAAACCTTATTGTAGTGGTCAAGGTTTAGCAGGGCTTCGTTGTTCAGGCAAATGTCGTTCCACGAATGGCCTGTGCCAGCCAGCCGTATTTTTGAAGCCTGTTTTACCACATCCACCAGTTCATCTTCAGTTTCGGGCTGAAAGAAGTTTTTAACTGTGCAGCTTTTGTTTTTTGCCCAGTTAGTAAATTGGTATGGCGCAGTGGTTTTCACGGAGATATAAATGTATCAAAGATAGCGGTTAACTTTTCCTATACATCGGTAGATTTCTAATAAGCGTGTATAGCAACCGGCGGGGGGCTGGTTAAAAACAAAAACCCCTGCAACTTGGGGGTGCAGAGGTTTCGTAGTTTGGGGAAACTATCAAAAATGTACTTCTCTATTTGTTAAGTAGGATACAGTTGCTAAAAGGTTGCATGGAAATGTTAAAAAAGTAATTTTTTTTGGGTAGGGGGTAATGTTTTAGGTTCAGGCCTTGTTTTTTACGATAATTGGTTTGAATTTGGCAATAAATGAGCCTATGTTGCGCAGAACTATTTTCCTAACCCTGGCGGCGCTGGGCGTTTTTTTTGAAGGCCGGGGCCAGTGCCTGGCGCCTTTTCAGGATATCAATAACTTTTCGTACGTTTTTGATGCCGGGGAATCGAAATACCTTGAGTCGTTGCCTTTGCTTTCATATAAAGTAGGGCGCAATAATATTATGGCCTATATAGCCCCTAATGGCAGACTGAAGGCTTATTACAAAGGCCGGATTTATACCATTACCGATAACACCCCTAATTATTACATGACAGACAACTGGTTTTTATACCAGAATTTTAATGTAATAAAGGTGCTTTACAACGGCGAGTTTAAATCGTTGGAAAACCAGTTCAGGCCCGGAACAGATTCTTTGTATTATTCCGATAGCCTGGTGGTATGGACTAATGCCTTGGGCGAACTGAATGTGTTTTACAACGGCCAAACCCAAACTATTGAACGCACCGATATACGCCGCGCCAAAATAAGCCAGAACATATTTGCCTATATGGACCAGGGCGGCAACTTTAAGGTGTTTTACCAGGGCCAGGTACAAACGTTGGAAACCTTTGAACCAACCAATTATGTGCCGGGGCAAAATGTGATGATCTATTTTGATCAGTACAACAACCTTAAATATTTCAGGAACGGGCAGGTGGAAGAAACCAGCACCCCTGCCCCAGCAGAGTACAGGGTGGGAAAGGACTTTGTTGCATACATATCGCAGTTAAAGCAACTGGTGGTTTATTATAATGGGGAGGAGACTGTGCTGATGGACGACCACCCCCTGAAATGGACAGTGCATAAAAACATGCTGGTGTACGAAGACAACGGCAATAATTTTTGGTGCTGGTACAACGGCAAAAAATACTGGCTTGAACGTTTTTTACCACAAAGCTACAAGGTGGATAACGATATAGTGGTGTACAAAGACCTTGATGGCCGTTTACAGGCACTTTATTATGGCGAACAGGTGGAAGTAAGCGACCAGATAGTGAGCGATTACAACTTGTATAACGAAGCGGTTACGTACTCCCTTCATCCGTACGAAACCACTGTTTGGTGCAACAAAAAACGCTACCTGTTTAAATAAGCACTATAGCCATGAAGGAATACAACTTTACAGCCAGGTTGCTGGCAGGGGAGGGGAACGGGGTTTATGTGGCTTTTCCGTACAATGTGAAAAAGGAATTTGGCAAAAGCCGGGTGCCTTACAAATGCACCATTGACGGCGAACCTTACCGCGGCACCCTGGTAAAATACGGCACCCCCCACCACATTATTTTAGTGCTGAAAGCAATACGCGAAAAGATAAATAAGGCGGCAGGCGATGAGGTGGATATATGGCTGACTGAGGATAAAGAAGAACGTAAAATAGATATACCGGCAGCGCTTACAAAAGTGCTGAAACAGCATGGGCTTGAGGCTGCATTTAGTAAGCTGAGCTACACCCACCAAAAGGAATATGTAAACTGGGTTAACCAGGCCAAGCAAGAGGAAACACGCACAAGGCGGATTGCAAAAATACCGGGTATGCTTAAGCAGAAAAAGGCAAAATAAATTACCTGCGCAATAGCAACCTGCGGATTGAAACCAAATGCAACAACACGGCAAAGGGTACTACTACAGCCGGTAGCCATACAAAGGGGAAGCTGAATATAATGGTATTGGCCGGTGGGTTATTAAATACACGGAAAGGGTAGGGCGTTGAAAGCAAGGCTATAACCACAATATTAGCCAGCAGGCCCAGGCTGATAAAATTCCACAGGAGGGCTATTTGGGGGCTCCAGCTTTTACGGTTGAAACAGTAATAAGCCACTACCGGGGCCGATATGCCTGCGAGGATATCGTAATTATAGCCACTGAAAGTCATTTGCACAGGTAGCGCTTTATAGGTGTATAATAGCCACAAAATAAATTCCATTAAAATCCTGAACGACTGCGGGTAAATTAGCCAGAAATCATCGAGTGCGCCGCAGAGTTCATGAAAACTTTTAGAGAAGAACAGCACCAGGAAGAATATATAGGGTGGCGCTACTATAAGAATAATTCTGGGCGGCATGGCGGTATAATCTTTAAGGAAGCCCGATAAAGCGATAATGAGGGTAAACAACAGCCATGTTAGTACTACAATAATGCTGATGCTGAAATTGTTCCGGCGTTCCTCGTAGGGCAGGTTAAGCCGGTTGCTGCCAGCATAAACCGCAATTACTATTAAAAAGGCAATGGCAAATACCAGGGCTATAAACAGGGCCGAAATGTGAAGGGGTATTATGGGCATTGGAGGCGCTTGCTATGCAAAGTAAATACATAACACATAAAAGTCAATTTATTTATTGGTTAACGAAAGGTGCGGGGCTAAAACAAAAAAGGATGGCGGTCAGGCCATCCTTTTTGTATAAAGCTTATGAGCGGTATTAGTTAGTTACAATGAATTTGCGGGTATAAGGTGTGCCATCAACAATTAGGCGGGCAATGTAAATACCTGCCGGCAAATTGTATTGATCGCTTATCTGAATAGTATGTGCGCCCATTACCTGGTCTTCCTGGCCAAGTTCGGCTACAACCTTACCGGTAACATCAATAATGCTTGCCGAAACTTTTACGTTTTGGCTAAGTGTATACACCAGCTTACCGTTTCCGCTCATTGGGTTAGGAACTACTGAAAAGTCGAAACCGCTGGCAGCTACATCGTTGGTGGCTGTTGAAGCAGGCAGGCGCTTGGTATACATGTAATAGAAGAGTTGCATTTCATCGTTGGTGGTAAAACCAAAGTGAACACAACTGGCCTGTGAATACCATGAGGTAATTG
>DASZPC010000443.1:0-5649 GCA_035550455.1 Chitinophagales bacterium
AGAAGATATTGAGCAAAACAGTAGCGCCAATTTCGATAAACTTAATGGTGGCAAAACGCAAGGCCTTGTTTTCGGCGCGGAGACGGGCAAAAGGCACGGCCGAAAAAGAATCGAAGGCAAGAATGAGGGCAAACCAGTAAAAGTATTCGTGGTGGCCGGGATAGCGCAGGGCATTGGCGATGGGGTTAACAAAAGCCACTATAAGCGCCACAAACAAAAGGTTGGCCAGCAGTACAAAGCCGAGGGCGGTGGAATAGACTTTTTCTTTATGTTCCTCGTCCTGGCTGAAGCGGAAAAAGCCGGTTTCAAAACCGAAAACAAGCAGCACGCCCAAAAAGCCTGTATAGGCGTAAAACTCGGAAACCACGCCATATTGCCCCGTGCGGAGGATATGCGTATAAAGCGGAAATAAGAGGTAATTGAGAAAACGCCCTACAATACTGCTTAGCCCGTAAATAGCAGTTTGCGAAGCAAGTTTTTTAATGGGGTTCAAAGCAATGCAAACCTACATGAAAAATAGCCAATGTTCAATATGTGCCTGCCGGGGCGGGTAAAATGGCTTATATTGAGCATTACATAGAAAATCAGATTTTCAGTATATACAAGGGAAACATTTATCCTTGTTTTTTTAGTAGAAAGATTGATAAAATAAATATGGCTTTCGCGAAATCATAAAAGATACAGATGTAAATATATTCAACGTGACTAATCAAAAGTGTATTTGGTGTTTAGAAGAGCCACCATATGTAACATTCAATAAGGAAGCCCATACTTTTCCTCAATCGCTTGGGGGAAAAAATATATGTAAAAACGTATGTGATAACTGTAACCATTTTTTTGGTAATAGAACAAAAGAGGCCCCATCTATTGAAGCAATTTTTAAAGAAGCACTCAATATATCCAAATATATTTTATTGAAACAAGTAGGCCAACAGCCTAGGATTAGACACAAGTCAGAGTTTTTTGAAATTGATTGGAAACACAATCGAATAAAAACCAAATTCCAGTATAGGCATAAAAAAGCATTTCAGGAGAACGCTGGCAGACAATTCCGCAGAGGGATGTTTAAGGTGTTTTTGGAAGAGAGAGAAAGGCAAGTAGGAGACGCTCTTAATGAAAGATATGATTATATCAGGGAGTTTTCCCGGTACAATTTAAGCGATTATCCAATTTTTTTTCTAAAACCCCATTTTAAAGCATTACCATTTTCCTTGCCTGATGTGCTACAACCGACCATACGGTTCACAGACAGGAGTGATGAGCTTGATAAAGAATTTAGAATGTTTGAGTATTTTATTATGGGGCACTATTTTTCTATTCCAACAAGTAAGTCGTACACAATAGCATTCGACAACTATAAAACGAACAAAAGGGTGGAAAAAGGCTTTTTAGGGGGAGAACTGGTTACTATTAGACGTTTTGACGATATAGATTTTACATTTAACTATATGCAAGACTGATTTAAGCTTAAACAATTCTTTTACCTATTTTCAGTAGGTTTGCGCGCCTTTTATGCAAATACGGATTATTAATAAGAGCAACAACCCGCTACCGGCCTACGAAACGGCCGGTTCGGCTGGTATGGATATACGGGCGTTTTTGGAAGAAGAGGTGGTACTGAAGCCTTTGGAAAGAAAGCTGGTGCCAACGGGGCTGTTTATTGAACTGCCCGAAGGCTATGAAGCGCAGTTGCGCCCGCGCAGCGGCCTGGCCTTTAAGCATGGTATTAGTTTGCCCAATGCGCCGGCAACGATTGACAGCGATTACCGGGGCGAACTGAAAGTGGCGCTGGTAAATTTATCGAACGACATCTATACCATCAAAAACGGTGAGCGCATTGCACAAATGATAATAGCCCGGCACGAAAAGGCAAACTGGGTGCAGGTGGATGAACTTACCGAAACCCACCGGGGCGAAGGCGGCTTTGGTTCAACCGGTAAATAATAAATTGCATATTGCGCTTTTGAAACTGAAAACCGAGTAAGCATATATGAGAATTATAATACCCATGGCTGGATGGGGCAGCCGCTTAAGGCCCCACACATTAACCGTACCTAAACCTATGGTGCCTATTGCAGGCAAGCCTATGGTGCAGTGGATAGTGGAGGGTTTGGTAAAATCGACCGACCAAAAGGTGGATGATGTGGTTTTTGTAATACGCGAAGACTTTGGCAAAGCAGTGGAAGAACAACTGCTAAGCATAGCCGCCGGAACCGGCTTAAATGGCCATGTGCGCTACCAGGATGTGCCACTGGGCACGGCACATGCTATTTTGTGTGCGGGCGACTTTTTGGATGGAAACCTGATTGTGGCCTTTGCCGATACACTTTTCCGCAGCGATTTTAAGATTGATACCAACAAAGATGGTGTTATATGGGTGCAAAAAGTGGCCGAACCGGCTGCTTTTGGCGTGGTAAAGCTGGACGATAAAGGAGTAATTACCGATTTTGTGGAGAAGCCGAAAGAGTTTGTTTCGGACCTGGCGATTATTGGCATTTATTATTTTAAAGACGGCAAATACCTGCGCCGCGAAATGCAATACCTGATAGATAACGACATTAAACAAAAGGGCGAATTTTGGCTGACCGATGCGATGGAGCGCATGAAAAACCAGGGCGCTAAGTTTTACAAAGGCGAGGTGGCTGAATGGCTGGACTGTGGCAATAAGGACGCCACCGTATATACCAACCAGCGGGTGCTTGAACTGAACAAAAACGAGCCATTGGTAAGCCCAACGGCAGTTACGGAAAATGCAGTGGTTATACCGCCTTGCTTTATTGATGAAAACGTGGTAATCCGCAACTCGGTAGTGGGGCCTTACGTTTCCATAGGCAAAAACACGGTTATTGAAAACTGCATTATAAAGAACAGCATGGTGCAGGGCAAAACCAATTTAAAAAATAAGTTAATCGAAAACTCGATGATTGGGAATAATGCTAAAATTGAGGGCAGAATGGATGATTTGAGTGTAGGCGATTATAATGTAACCAAGGGTTAACCGTTACCATAAAGGGGATGTGAAAACCACCCCTGTTTAAAAAGTATTGATGCGTATTATTCGGGCTTTATTTTTAGTTATGCCGCTTGTTTTTGCCTCGTGTAAAACGGCGCAAAAAACCATGGCCACCAGTAGCGAAACTACCGCCCATAAGAAAAGCCCACCGGCACATGCCCAGTTAAGCAAAGAAGATAAGGAAAAGTGCGACCGTCTTTTTATGGAGGCGGAAAAGGAAAAGGTAACCGAAGATTGGGACGAGGCTATTAAGAACTACAAGCTGGTGCTTGAAACAGACCCGTACAACTCGGATGCGCATTTTCAGATTGCGCAGATTTATTTGAACCAAAACAAGCTGAGCGATGCCGAAGGCGAAGCGCTGGCTGCTATAAAAACAGACGGGCAGAATAAATGGTACCTTGAAATGCTTGCCGGTATTTACATGAATGAAGGCAAGGCCAAAGAAGCCACCGAGACCTTTAAAACACTGGTTGATAAATTTCCGGGGAACCCCGATTATTATTTGAACCTGGCGTATTTGTACTCGAAAGGCGGGCAGTTTGAAAATGCCATTAAAACCTACGATGCCTTTGAAAAGAACTTTGGCATTGATGAAAATGTGATTGAGGAAAAGAAGAACCTTTACCTGCACCTTAACCGGTTTAACGATGCGGTGAACGAAGTACACAAACTGGTAGAAGCATACCCCGGCGAAACCAAGTATATGCTGATGGAGGCCGACTTGTACCGTGCCAATAAAATGACCGACAAGGCGGCAGATTTATACAAAAAGGTGCTGGTAATTGAGCCTGATAACGCCGACGCCCTGCTGGCACTGGCCGATATTGGCGCACAGGGTGGAGGCACAGCCGATAATTTTGAAAACCTTAAAAAGATTTTTGCCAACCCGAAGGTTGATATTGATACCAAAATAAAGATACTGTTCCCTTACCTGCAGTTTTGGGATATTAAGAAGGAACACAAGCAACAGGCGTTTGAACTGGCAGAGATAATGACGGAAACCCATCCGGAAGAAGCGAAAGGTTTTGCGCTGAAAGGGGATTTATACTACCTGGATAACCAGACCGACAAGGCCCTGCAATCGTATTTAAAAGCGCTGGAACTGAATAAGGATGTTTTCCAGGTATGGCAACAGGTAATGCTTATTTATAACAGCAACCGCGACTGGGCCAACCTTGAAAAAACCTGCGATGAGGCGGCAGATTTATTTCCGAACCAGGCCACGGTATTTTTGTTTAAGGGCGGCGCAGAATACCAGAATAAAGAGTATGATAAAGCAGTAAAAAGCTTTAGCAAGGGCGAAAAAATGAGCGGCGATAACGATAAGCTGCGCGCCCAGTTCCTGGCCGATTTAGGCGATGTGTACCACAGCCTGAACAATAATGCCGAAAGCGACAGCGCCTATGAAAAATCGTTGAAATACGATGGCGAGAACGCTTATGTGCTTAACAATTACAGCTACTACCTTTCGCTGCGTAAAGAGAACCTTGAAAAGGCCAAAGAAATGAGCGCCTATTCCAACAAACTGGACCCGGATAATAGCTCGTTCCTTGATACTTACGCCTGGATTTTGTTTCAGTTAAGCGATTTTGCCGGCGCTAAAGAATGGCAGGAAAAGGCCATGAAAGCCGGTGGCGATAAAAGTGGCACCATACTTGAACACTACGGCGATATATTGTTCAAGCTGGGCGATAAGGACAAGGCGCTGGAATACTGGAAAAAAGCCAAAGAACTTGGCACCGACTCGACTACGATAGACCGGAAAATATCGGAACAGAAGTATGTGGAATAGGCTTTATAGCTGCCCGGCAGAATAATCTTCATCTTTAATGCGTTATTTACCCGTTCATGAAAACCCCTAAAGCTGTTATTATTTTTTTTGCGGCCAGCTTTTTGGCCATAAAAAGTTTTGCTGCTGATTCAACCGCAGTAGTAAACTACGACACTGTGTTAACGCGGGTTACAGCCAACGAACTTAGTTACCGCACCCTTGCCGTGAGGGCTAAAATGGCTTTTGACGATGGCAAGGCCGAGCAGGATTTTCAGGCCAGTATAAGAATGGAAAAAGACAGCCTGGTATGGTGTAGTATTAGCGGCGGCCCCGGCATTGAGGTGGCGCGGCTTATTTTAACCCCCGATACTTTCAGGATTATTTACCGGCTTAGCAAGCAATATGCTGAAAGGCCTTTTAGTTTTATACGCAACTGGTTGTTGTTTCCGGTAAACTTTAAAATGCTGCAACAATTAATAACCGGCGCCCGGTTTGATATTGCCGAACGCGCCAGCGCCTTGGGCCGCGAAGACAGCCTGTACGTGCTGTATGCCGAAAACGAAAAACTGCGCGAAGAAACCTGGGTGGATAGCACAAACTATACACCCGTAAAAACCGTGTTGAAAGACAAGCTGCTGAAGCAGCAAATGACCCTTACCTTTGGCGGGTATAACCGCGACCAATCGGCCATGCCATTTGCACAGCAAAGGGAAATTACGGTTGAACGTGACGGGGTTACATTGAAACTGAATATTGAATACAGCCGGTTGCGCCTTAATGGCGAAGAAAGCTTTCCGTTTGAAATGAACGGCAAGTACACCCGGGTAGAATAATGATGAAACCACCTGCCTGTACAGCACTG